>WRCT01000055.1 GCA_009783775.1 Clostridiales bacterium
CAGCAGGAACAGCATATGATCGTCCGGCGCGAGCGTCCAAAAGACGCCCTTCGGGGTCTCCATGCGGACATGGGGGCGCGCGGGCGCCAAAAACGCGCCCTCAAACCAATGCTGGCCAAACATCTCCTCATACAACCGAACGTGCAGCTCCACCAAACCGAGGCTGGGGTGAACGGCAATATCGTGGTGCGCGTCCACGCAGCGCCGCTGCACCGTAAACCCCTGTCCGGTCAGCAGGGCAATCGTGCGGGCCTCATCCTTCGGGTCGACCAACAAGTCCACATCGCCCGAAATCCGGCACTCCGGCACCGCATAGCTCTCGCCCACCGCAAAGCCCTTCAGCACCGCGGCGCGGATACCCATACCGTCCAGGTCGGCAAGCAGGCGCAGAATCCCCGCGCGGCGGTAGGCCTCCCGCGCGACGAGGAAAAAATATTGTTGTTTGCCGCGCACCAGCACGGGCTCAGGAATCACGGCCTTCGCGTGATAGAGCGCGTAACCCCAAAGTCCGGGCGCGGATTGCTCCCGGGCCAGTTTCTCCAAAAGCGGCCAGTCCAGGCCCTCGGGCAGGGCGGGGAAGGGCTCCCCCGCGCTCGCAGAGGAAAGAATACGCAGCAATGTGGCAAATTCTGTCGTCATGTAAGAATTATAATATATGCCCCCATCTTTTTCAATCCCAATTGACGAAAGTTTTTTCTCACGCTATGATAGGAAGACATGGGCAAACGAAACATCAAAAAACTGCATATCATTCTGTTGCTGCTGTTGGTGGCAGTGATTTGTGTTGGAATATGGTTATGGCAAACAAACCGTGAACCCGCCGCAGCGCCAAGCTCAACTCTCAAATCTCAACACGCCACTCTGCAAAACGCCTCCGGCGTTTTGGAAGTGCATATGCTCGACGTCGGGCATGGCGACTGTTTGCTGCTGATTTCGCCGTCGGGCGCAACCATGCTGGTGGACGCGGGCGACGACGGGCTGTTTGAAGAAGTCATCGACGCCTACCTGCGCGCGCTGGACATCGACCGGCTGGATATCGTGCTGCACACCCACGCCCATGCCGACCACATCGGCGGCATGGACGCCCTGCTTTCGGGCGACTACGAGATCGGCTGCTATCTGCGTCCGGCGGCGGAGGCCGGCAAGCCCACAAAGAAATATGAGAAACTGCTGGCGACCTTGGACGCGGCGGACTTTCCCACATACGCGCTATGGGCGGGCGATCCGTCTCCGCTGAATACCTGGGACGACGCGGTGACGGTGCGCGTGCTTTCGCCTTTGCCCGACGTGAGCTACAGCAATGTCAACGACACCAGCCTGATCCTGCACGTGGCCTATGGCAACACCTCCGTCCTGCTCACGGGCGACGCGGCGCGCGCGGCGGAGCAGGCCGTGTTGAAATATGGCAATCCCGACGACCTGCGGGCCACCCTGCTCAAGGTGGGCCACCACAGCTCGGACTCTTCTTCCTCCAAAAACTTTCTGCGCGCGGTAGGGGCGGACTATGCGATCATCTCCTGCGGCACGGACTACAAAAACCCCAAGCCGGACACATTAAAACGCCTGGCGGACTACGGTATCCCGCCCGAGAACCAATACATCACCCTGTACCATGGCACGATCGTCGCGCGGCTGGACGGAACCACAATCACCTTTACCACGGAGAAATAATAGATTTATGAGAAAATTGCCTACAAGAAAACTGACCGCCGCCGCGCTGCTCATCGCCATGAGCATTGTCTTAACGCGGCTGCTCTCGCTCAATATCTTCCCGCCCATTGTGCGCCTCTCGGCGGGCAATCTCCCCATCTATCTCGCGAGCTTTTGGCTGGGCCCCGTTTTTGGCGGCCTGACGGGCTTTGCGGCGGACTTTATCGGCGCGAGCCTGACCACCGGCTGGTTCCCGCCGATCAGCCTGGCGCCCGTGCTCACAGGCATTCTGCCCGGCCTCTTTGTGCGTTTGTCCCGCAAGGAAACGCTGCCCTGGTGGCAGCTGCTGCTCCTGGTGCTGGTTTGCGACGTGATAACCGAACTGTTTTGGAAAGCGCTGGCGCTCTCCTGGATGGTGGGGGGGAACTTCCTCGAAATCCTGACCCTGCGCGCGCCCTTTAATCTTTTGCAAGCCGTGGGGCAGGTGGCGCTGCTCTTCCCCTTGCTGCACCGCCTCGGCCTGCGGCCGAAAGTAATAAGTAATAGGGAATAAGGAATAAGGGAGGAGTGCTGCGCACATTAGACGGGCAGCTTGAATGAGAATATGAGTGAGAGCATTGTGTTGCAAAAAAGTTTTACTTTCGCAAGCCGGATTGTGAGGCTTTGTGACTACTTGTGTAAAAAGAAAAAAGAGTTTAGAATGTCCGATCAGCTTTTTCGTTGCGGGACAAGTGTGGGCGCGAACTTACGTGAAGCTAAATATGCGCAAAGCAAGAGGGATTTTATTTCAAAAAACTCGATTGCCCTGAAAGAAATTGCAGAAACACAGTATTGGCTTGGATTGCTCTATGAAACGGATTACTTGAGCGCAGCAGAATACGAAAGCATCATTGCCGATTGTGAAGAGCTCCTGAAACTACTGACTGCTATCGTTCGCTCAAGCAAAGAAGAATGCAATTAAAAAACAGCTTTGCTGTTTTCTCCTTACCTATTCCTTATTCCCTATTACTTATTATTTGGAGACACCAATGACCTACGAACAAGTACTAACATACATTGACAGCGCCATCTGGCACGGCAGTCGGCTGGGGCTTTCGCGCACGCGGGAACTATTAGAGCGACTGGGCAACCCCCAGGACAAGCTGCGCTTTGTCCATATCGCGGGCACGAACGGCAAGGGCTCCACCTCCGCCATGCTCAGCTTTGTGCTGCAGCAGGCGGGCTATCGCGTGGGCCTGTATATCTCGCCCTTTGTCAATGTCTTTTCCGAGCGTATGCAGGTGAACAACGAACCCATCGGCGACGATGCGCTGGTCGAGATCGCAATAGAGGTCGCCGCGCAGGCCGAGCAAATGACGGACAAACCCACCGAGTTTGAGCTGATCACCGCCATCGCGATGTGCTTTTTTGTGCGCAGCCGCTGCGATATCGTGATACTGGAAGTCGGCTTGGGCGGGCGGCTCGATTCCACGAACGTGATAAAAACGCCGCTGGTGGCCGTCATCACCGCGATGGGGTTCGACCACCAAAAGCAGCTGGGCAATACGATGCGGGAGATCGCCACGGAGAAGGCGGGCATCATCAAGGAGGGCGGAGACGTGGTCGTCTACGGCGCGAACCCCGAGGCCGAGGCCGTCTTTGCCGTGGTCTGTCGGGCGCGCAGCGCGCGTTTGCGCCAGCCGGATTTTGGCGCGCTGACCCCGCTGTCCCTGACCCTGAAGGGCCAGACCTTCCGCTATATGGGCGAAACTTATTCCCTGTCGCTGCTGGGTTGCTACCAGCCCCGCAACGCGGCCGTGGCATTAACCGTGCTGGACGTGCTGCGCGAAAAGGGCTTTGCCATACCCACGGAGGCCGTGCATGAAGGCCTGGCCCGCACCCGTTGGCCCGCGCGGTTCGAGGTATTACATGAAAAACCCGCCGTAATCGTAGACGGCGGGCACAATCCCGAGGGCGTCGAGGGCACGGTGGACTCGCTGTGCGCGCTCTTTCCGGACCAAAAGATTCATTTTGTGGTGGGCATGATGGCGGATAAAGACGCAAAAACCATGCTCTCGGAGCTCACTCCCCTTGCCGCCGCCTGGTATACGGTCCGGCCCAACTGTCCCCGCGCGCTGCCGGCGGCCGACCTGGCGAAACTTCTTTCGGACCTGCCGATCCCCGTCACGGTCGCGGACACGGTCGAGGAAGGCGTGCGCCTGGCCATGCAAGACGCGGGTCCGGACGGCGTCGTCTGCGCGGTGGGCTCGCTCTATATGTCGGGCACGATTCGGGCGATGTTTGCGTAGTTACAAGATACAGGTTACAGGTTGCAAGGGAGCGACAAGTTTTTTTCGCTCGTAAAACGCAAACCCAGCACTTCCAGCTCCTTGGCCAACAGTTGCTGACGGCGCACCTTGTAGCGTTTGTTCGCGGCAAAGTCGCCGTACTTTTCATCGCCCAAAACGGGGCGGCCGATGGCCGCCAATTGCACGCGGATCTGGTGCGTGCGGCCCGTTTCCAGCAGGATTTCCAGCTTGGACAATTCTTTGTTTGTCTCCAATACCCGCCAGGTCAAGGCCATACGCTGTGCCCCGGGCGTGTCTTTTTCGCAAAGAGACATAAAGCCCAGCGCCGCGTCCTTGATCCCCCAATGCACGAGCTTGCCCTCCCGCTCACGCGGCGTGCCGCAGACGACGACATGATACAATTTGCGTGTCCTATGCTCGTAAAACTCTTGTTCCAGCTGCGCCCGCGCCCGCTCGGTCCGCGCCAGCACGACCAGCCCCTCCGTATTCGCGTCCAGCCGGTGCACAGGGAACACCTCGCCCAAAAGCGGCGCAAGCTGCACGACCAGATCGGGCTCGACCTCCACGCCGCTATGCTTATCCACAACCACAAGCTCTTCATTCAAATACACGCCCGCGCAAACCGAAAACGCGGGCAGCAGCGCCAGCTGTGCGGACCACTCCCCCCTGCCGATCTGATCGGCTCCCCCCCTCGGGGAGGGGGGCTTTTGCCAGTCGGGCCGTGAAAAAAAGGTCATTTTCTCGCCCTGCGTGGGGTGGGAAAGGGTCAGCGCGTAGGCCCAAAGCCGAATCTGCGTACCGGGTTTAGCCTGCGGGTGGTAGCGCATATCGCCATGAATGGGCAGGCCCGCGTGCGCCAGCTGCACCCGAATCTGGTGCGGCCTGCCGGTATCCGGCTGTATGTCCAGCAGGGACTGGCCGCCATTTCGCGCCAAAGTCTGAAAACGAAGTTCAGCCTGCTTTCCGCCCTCCGGCACTACAACAGTTGTATTCGTCCTTTCGTCTTTAAGCAAACAGTCCGTCAGCACAGCGGCGGCGGGCGGGTCTCCGTCCACGATGGCGACATAACGTTTCTTCACCTGCCGCGCCTTGAACTGCGCGGTCAGGCGGGCGGCGGCCTTGCTCGTGCGGGCAAAGACCATCACTCCGCCCACGGGCCGGTCCAAACGGTGCACCAGCCCCAAAAATACCTCGCCGGCCTTTTGATACTTCTCTTTCACATAGCCCTTCGCCATGCGCAATAAATCAAGATCCCCGCTGGCATCCCCCTGCACAGGCACGTTTATGGGTTTCTCGACAACGAGAAGGTGGTTGTCTTCGTACAAAATTTTCATAGAAATAATAGGTAAGAAGGAATAAGTAATAATGTATGTGAAAACAGCGCTGCTGTTTTTTTAATTCTATTTATGTTCAAGCAACCCATCATTCGTGCGTTAGCACACCTCCCTTATTCCTTATTCTTTATTCCTTATTACTTGGCACCCACCGCCCGCTTGCTCCGCAGGGCAATACCAGACCGCCGCGCGTAATCGGCAAGCCGACCTCGTCCGCCTCGACCTGCCCGGGCGGCAGCGCGAGCCGCAGCACATTGGCCAGCACAGAGGGCGCGAGGCCGGTCGTATAGCTGTTGATCAAAAAGAACACGGGTCTGTCCGAAAGCAGCGCGGCGCAGGCCTCGACCAGCTCGTAAAGGCTGTCCTCCATCTTCCACATCTCGCCCGTGGGGCCGCGCCCGTAGCTGGGCGGGTCCATCAAAATCGCGTCATAGCGGTTGCCTCTGCGCCCCTCGCGCCGCACGAATTTTAAGCAGTCGTCCACGATATAACGTATGGGCGCGTCCCGGAGACCGCAGGCCGCCGCGTTTTCCTTTGCCCAGGCCACCATGCCCTTGGCCGCGTCCACGTGCGTAACGTGCGCGCCCTCCTTTGCGCAGGCGCAGGTCGCCCCACCCGTGTAGCCAAAGAGATTGAGCACCCGCACCGGCCTGCCCCCCTCCCCGAGGGGGGATGTCGGCGCAGCCGACAGGGGGGAGCTCTCCGCCGCGATCCGCGCCCGCATCCAGTTCCAGTTGCTCGCCTGTTCGGGAAAGAGTCCCGTGTGCTTAAAGCCCGTGGGCCGCACGACAAAGGTCAGATCCCCGTAGCGCACCGTCCAGCTCTGCGGCAGCGTTTTATGGAATGTCCACGCCCCGCCGCCTGTCTTGGATCGCACATACTCGGCGTCGCACTGTCCCCTGTCCCCTGTCAACTGTCCACTGCCCATCGGCCAAACCGCCTGCGGGTCGGGCCGCCGCAGCAGCGTTTCCCCCCAACGCTCGAGCTTATGGCCGCCGCCCGCGTCCAGGACCTCAAAATCTTTCCACTTGTCGGAAATAAACACAAAAAACCCAACCTTATGTTAAAATATACAATAAAAAATGTAACAATCGTAGTATATCATATTGTAACGGCAGTCACAACTGTGGTAATATAAAAAAGAACAAGTATACAATCAGCCGAAGAAGAGGAAATCTGTGGAACCGATTTATGTAACAGGACACAAAAACCCCGACAGCGACTCGATCGTCTCCGCGATCGCTTACGCTTCGCTGCGCAACGCGATGGGCGACCGCGCCTTTGTGGCGGTGCGTATCGGCGAGGTGAGCGACGAGACGCAGCGTATCCTGGAGCGCTTTGAGTTTGACGCGCCCATGCGTCTGAAGAACCTGCGCACGCAGGTGCGCGACCTGAGCTTTGACCGCCCGCCCATCATCAGCGGCGCGGTGACGGTCCGCCGCGCCTGGGAGCTCATGCAGCAGGGCGGCGGTTCGGACTTTGCCCTGCCCGTCACGGACGAGGAGGGCAAGCTCTTCGGTATGCTCACGGCGGGCGATATCGCCCAATACGATATGCGCTATGTGGACGAACTGCGCTTGGACAACGTGCCGCTCTTTAACCTGCTGTCCTGTTTGGACGGGCAGCTCTGGGGCGAACATGGCGAGGTCACGACCCTAAACGGCCGGCTCATCGTCGCCCTGCCCAAGACGGACGACGCGAAGGTGCGCTTTCCGGCGGGCAGCGTGATCGTCACGGGCAACCGGCCCGAGACCATTCTGGCCGCCTTTGACGAGGAGGCCAGCTGCGTGATCGTCTGCGGCGGCACGCTCGATCCCGCCGTGCTGGAACATTGCAAGGACACCTGCGTGATCACCACGCCCTACGACGCCTACCGCGCCTGCCGCCTGATCGTGCAGGCCGAGCCCGTCTCCCGCATTTGCTCCACGGAGGGCATTACCTCCTTCCGTCTGGACGACTATGTGGACGATGTGCGTGATGCCACGCTGCAAAGCCGATTTCGCGGGTATCCCATTCTGGACGCGGACGGCCTGGTCGTGGGCACGCTGTCGCGCTATCACCTGCTGCGGCCCAACCGCAAGAAGGTGGTGCTTGTCGACCACAACGAGATCTCCCAGTCCATTCCCGGCCTGGAGCAGGCGGAGATTTTAGAGATTATCGACCATCACCGTTTGGCCGACGTGCAGACCTCCGCGCCCGTCTATATGCGCAACGAGCCTGTCGGTTCGACTTGCACGATCATCACGACCATGTACCAGGAGCGGGGCATTATGCCCAGCCGCCGTCTGGCGGGCCTGCTCGCGGCGGGGATTGTAAGCGACACCATCGCGTTCAAATCGCCCACCTGCACGGACCGGGACGTGATCGCCGCCGAGCGCATGGCGCGGCTGGCGGACGAGTCGCTCGACGAACTCAGCCGCTTTATCTTCACCACGCATATCCTGGACGACGTGGACCTGCCGCAGATTCTGTTCAACGATTTCAAGCAGTTCCAGATTGCGGGCCACATCATGGGCATTGGACAGGTGACTTCCATCAACGCGACCGAGCTGAAAAAACACAGCCGCGAGCTGCTGGTGCTCATGGAACGGGTGCGCATGGAACGCGGTTACGATATGCTGCTGCTCATGCTGACCGACGTGCTGCGCGAGGGCTCCGAGCTGCTGGTGGCGGGCGATCTGGAAACGGCCTCCCAGGCCTTCAATGTGGAGATCACCGACGGCAGCGTGTTTTTACCGGGCGTGGTCTCGCGCAAGAAACAGATTGTGCCCGCTTTATCTTTACTCTGGGGTTAAACTACAATGTACAAACTACAAACTACAATGAAGGAAAAAACGGCTACGCCGTTTTCTTGATTGGAGGACGTATGAATCTCAACATACAAGGTCACCAAATAGAGCCAAAACCGGGGCAGACATTGCTTGAGCTGATCCGAGAACTCGGCCTTGACGCAGACCGCCTTTCAGAAAGGCCTTTGGCCTGCGATTTGGGCGGCGAGGTGTTTAATCTGAATTATGTGCCTCTGCGCGAAAAGGACAAACCGCAGCCGACCAGCACGCACCGTATGCGCCGGGCCATCGCGGCCGGACGCGGCAAGGCCAAGCTCATTTATTACGCGGAGGAGCGCGGTATGCGCGTGTATGAGCGCACCCTGCTCTTTGTGTTCTTCTTGGCCATGCGCGAGCTCTATCCCGGGGTGCCTGTGCGCATCAATCACGCCATCGGCTCGGGCATTTATATCACCGCAGAGGGGCTCTCTCCGACCCGGGCCGACGCGGAGGCGATCGCCGCCGCCTGCCGCCGTATCGTGGCGGCGGACCTGCCGCTGCGCCGTCAGCGCATGGACATCGAGGACACCATCGAGCTCTTTGCCGCCGACGGGCAGGAGGACAAGGTGCGGCTGTTGGCCTGGCGCAATTTTGCCTATTTCGATGTCTACCGCCATGGCGACTATGTCGATTATTTCTATGGCGAAATGGCGCCCTCCACCGGTTACGCGCAGGTCTTTGATATCATCGCCGAGGGTGAGGGGCTGTTCCTGCTCCGCCCGCGTAAATCCAGTCCGGACAATGTGGAGCCATTCAATCCCATGCCCAAGTTCGCGGGCGTGTTTATCGAAAGCGACAAGTGGGGCAGGCTCATGCGCTGCGAGACGATCGCCGACCTGAACGATCGGGTCGCCGGCGGCGGGTTTCGGGAGCTGATCCGCGTCAACGAGGCCCTGCACGAGAAACGCTTTTCCGAAATCGCGGGCCAGATTCACGATCGGGGCGCGAAACTGACGCTGATCGCGGGCCCGTCCAGCTCGGGCAAGACGACCAGCGCGCACCGCCTGTCCACCCAGCTGCGCGTCTTGGGCCACGACCCGATCCTGCTCTCGCTGGACGATTATTATATCGACCGCCATCTGATCGCGCCGGACGAAAACGGCGAGATTGATTTGGAGCATATCAACACGATCGACGTGCCCCGTTTCAATCGGGACATCGAGGCCCTGCTCGCGGGCGAAGAGGTCGAAACGCCCCGCTTCAGTTTTCTCACGGCCCGACGAGAGCCGGAGGGCCGGCTGCTCAAGCTGCGGGCAAATACCGTGCTGGTGGTCGAGGGCCTGCACGCATTGAACCCGACCCTGCTGCTGCCGCGGATCGACCCGCAGCTGGTCTATCGGATGTATGTCTCCGCGCTGACGACCTTGAACCTCGACAACCACAACCGCATTCCCTCGACCGATATCCGCCTGCTGCGGCGGCTGGTGCGCGACCATGAGACACGCGGCGCGAGCGTGGAGCGCACGCTCAATATGTGGGACAGCGTGCGGCGGGGCGAGGGGATCTGGATCTTCCCCTACCAGGAGAGCGCGGACGCCATCTTCAACACCGCGCTGGTCTACGAGCTGGCGGTACTCAAAGGGCATATCTATCCCCTGCTGCAAAGCGTGCAGCCCACCAGCCCCTGCTATGACGATGTGCAGGGCATACTCAAGTTCTTAAACTATATTCGGGAATCGCCCATTCTGGACGAGATCCCTCCCACAAGTATTTTGAGAGAATTTGTGGGGGGAAATACTTTTTATCGGAAGTAATAAGGAATAAGTAATAATGCCAATCACGAGTTAAACAAAGTGTGAACTCGTGACAGAAGAAAGGCAAACGGTGGAAATAGATGGTAAGATTTAGTTATGACAAAAGAAATCTTACTTATCAACCTCTA
>WRCT01000056.1 GCA_009783775.1 Clostridiales bacterium
CTTTTGGGTCTTCTTGCGCTTGTCGGCATACTCAACATCACTAAATGATAACTGCTTTTTCATGCATTCATTATACCATTTTTCGCCCCCGTTCTCAAGACTTAATCAGCGGTTCCAATGACGTTGTGCGAAAAGAACGCACATTGGCCACTCCCGAATTGTAGCGCGCATTGCCGATTTAGAGAGAAAATGATATACTGCGATTGAGGAGTGTGACTGCTATGAGAAATCGGACTGTTTCCCTTGTGTTGGCGATACTGCTTGTCTGCGCGTTTTTACCGAACGGTTTGTTGTCTGCGCTGGCGTCCGGTAATTTGATTCAAATGTTGGTTGAACCGACGATGGACTATTTTATTGTCGGAAATTTCTCCGAAGGTCTAGCGAGGGTTGAGGAAAACGGCAAATGCGGGTTCATTGATATGACAGGCGAGCTTGTCATTCCGCTTGCGTATGACGCCGACAGATACTCGGATTTCTCCGAAGAGCTGGCCTTGGTCTACAAGGGCGGTCAATATATGGCCGCCTCTCAAAGGATCATGGAGGGCGGCAAATGCGGGTTCATTGACCGAACGGGCAAGGTCGTTATCCCATTGAAATATGACGGCGCCACAGCTTTTTCCGAAGGCTTGGCTGCAGTCGAAAAGGGCGGCAAGCAATATCTCATCAACCGAAACGGCGAGACTGTTGTTGCCTTGGATACCTGTTACAGCAATGATATGATGGGTTCTTCCTTCAGCAGTATAGGCATTTCATCTTTTTCCGAAGGTTTGGCGGCGGTTGAGAAGGACGGACAATATGGCTTTATAGATAAAACCGGCAAGGAGGTTATCCCCCTTGGTAAATATGAATCCGCCTGGCGGCCTTTTTCCGATGGATTGACGGCAGTCAGGAAAGACGGCCAATATGGCTTTATTGACAAGGCAGGCGAGGTTGTCATACCTTTTGTGTATGGCTGGGCCAATTCTTTTTCCGACGGTTTGGCAGCGGTCAGCAAGAATAAGAAATATGGTGTTATAAACAAATCGGGGGAAGTGATTATCCCCTTCGAATATGATAACATAGGGCCTTTTTCCGAAGGGCTGATGAGCTTTGAAAAAGATGGTGCGCGAGGATATATGGATGAAACGGGGAAGGTTATTATTTCGCTTGATTATCAGCAAACCGACATATCTTTTTCGAGCGGACCTCTCTTGCCGTTTCGCAACGGATTCGCGGTGGTGAACAGTATGCTGCTCGAGGAAGACCCGAGAGCAGGCATTATGGATATGTCGGCTTATGAAAAATGGGGCGTTATAGATAAAACGGGAAAAGAAGTGATACCGCCTGTATATGATTACATCTCCGATTTTGATGAAGGCGTGGCGGTTGTTTTTGTAGGCTTTGCCGATTTTTATCACAATCATTTTGTCGGGAACTGGGGTGTTCTGCAAATAGAGGGATGGGTTGCACCGCCGCTCCCCGAGAATGCCGCTCCTGTCATTGTGCCGCCCCTCTCCGAAAACAGTATGGCAACACCTATCCTATGGCTATTATTTGGGCTGATTCCTGTCATTGTTATTCTGATAATATGGTGGATTGTCCGCAAACAGAAAAAACCTGCGCATTCTCCTTTTGAATGATATACACAGATACCCTATTTATTCTAAACTGCCGCAGGCTGTTTTTTCCTTCGCTCAACTCTCAACTCTCAACACTCCACAACACTCCACTCTATTTTTGTTTACTTGTCAGCCGATGAATATAGTTGTATAATATCATTAGCAAATTATGAGGTGAGATTGTTGGCAAGCAAGAAACCAAGTCAATCGAAAAAGACGCCGGCGAAAAAGCCTGCGCCCAAGAAGGCGACGCCGAAAAAGCAGGGCAAGGCCGAGGCGCCGGAGCGCGAGGTTCTGGGCGGGCGCGGCGCGGAGGTGCTGGGGCTGTTTCTGATCGCGCTCGGCGTGCTGCTGGGCATTTATCTATACAGCAGCTCGACCATCTTTCTGGCCGAATGGATCCGCATTCTGCTCTTTGCCGGCGCGGGCGTGGTCGCCTATGCCCTGCCTCCGGTGTTCGCGCTGCTGGGCATTGTCTCGATCCTGAGCCGCAAGCAGGCGCGCGTGGCGGGCAGCAAGCCTTTGATCGTCATCACCATTATCCTGGCGATCGCCTTTGTGCACGCCTGCTATCAGGTGCCCTATCGGACCGCGGACGGCGGCATGGTCCGGCTTTGGGATTATATTCTGAACCTTTATGACCGGGGCGTGGAGCCGCCCCGCACCGGCGGCGGCATTGTCGGCGGGCTGATCTGCTATATTTTGCAGCTCATCGGCGGCAGCGCGATGTGCTGGATCGCGCTTTCGGTCGGGCTGGCGATCTGCGTTATGCTGCTCACGCGCGTCTCGCTGCGCGCCCTGGGCGAGGTGTTCGGCACGAGCGTAAAGCGCGTCTTCGAGCGCATGGATATCCAGGACGACATCGAAGTCGAGATCCCTGTGCGCGGCAAGCGGCTCTATGTGGAGGCGATCGACGCCGAGGCCACGCGCAAACCAAAGCCGCGCGTGCGCAAGGGGCGGATTCCCTTTGACGAGCGGTTCACCGTGCCCGACGCGGGCCCCGAACAGGCGAAACCGGAGATTGAGTTTATGCCGCTCGCCGGCCGATTGCAAATGAAGGATACCGCGCCGGAGGCTGCTGTAACTGACGATTTTGAGCCCGAAGATGATGTGCCGTTTGCCGTGCCGGCGCGGCAGACGCCGGATTCCAGATTCCAGATTCCAGAAACGGAGGGGAAACCAAAAGACGCCCCCCCCACTGACCACTGCCCACTGACCGCTGACCACTGCGACTACGTCTACCCCTCTATCGACTACCTGACCACGGCCAACGAAAGCAAAAAAGGCGGGGGCAGTCCCGAGGCCACGGCGCGGCTTTTGGAGAGCACTTTGGCCAGCTTTAACATCGCCGCGAAGGTCGTGCACTATTCCGTCGGGCCGACCGTGACCCGCTTTGAATTGCAGCCCGCGCCCGGCGTGCGCGTGAACCGCATTACGACTTTGAGCAACGACATCGCCTTGGCGCTGGCGGCGCAGCGCGTGCGCATTGAGGCGCCGATCCCGGGCAAGGCGGCCGTGGGCATTGAGATCCCCAACAAGGACACCGCCACCGTGGTGCTGCGCGACATCATCGCCAGTCCCGCGTTCGCCAACGCGGCCTCGCCCGTCACGCTGGCGCTGGGTAAGGACACGGCCGGCAAGGCCGTGGTGGCCGACCTGGTCAAAATGCCGCATATGCTGATCGCAGGCGCGACCGGCTCGGGCAAGAGCGTTTGTATCAACGATTTGATCATCTCGATGGTCTATAAGTCCTCGCCCGCCGAGCTGCGCTTTATCCTGATCGACCCGAAACGGGTGGAGCTGTCCTCCTTTGCCGCCCTGCCGCATTTGCTGATCCCCGTGGTGGACGATCCCAAGAAGGCGGCTGGCGCGCTGCGCTGGGCGGTGAACGAGATGACGACGCGCTACAAGCGGTTCAGCGAAGTGGGCGCGCGCGACATTGCGCGGTTCAACCAGCTGCAAAAAGAACCGGCGGATTATCTGCCCAAGGTGGTCATTATCATCGACGAGCTGGCCGACCTGATGATGGTCGCGCCGACCGAAGTGGAGGAATGCATTTGCCGCTGCGCGCAGCTTGGCCGCGCGGCGGGCATTCACCTGATCGTCGCCACGCAGCGGCCGTCGGTGGACGTCATCACCGGCCTGATCAAGGCCAACATTCCCAGCCGCTGCGCGTTAGCGGTGAGCTCGGCGACCAACTCGCGCATTATCCTGGACCGCTCGGGTGCGGAAAAACTGCTGGGCGCGGGCGATATGCTCTTTCATCCGAACGGCGCGGGCGAGCCGATCCGTTTGCAGTGCGCCTATGTCTCCGACGAGGAGGTCGGGCGCGTGACGCGGCACTTTAAGAAACAGGAGGCGCCGCAGTTTGACGAACAGATCATCGCGGACGTGGACAAGGCGGCCAAGGGCGGCGCGGTCGGCGGCGTGTTCGGCGAGGGCAAGCAGGAGGACGATCTGCTGGGCGAGGCGGTGCGCACCGTTTTGGACTGCGGCAATGCCTCCATCTCCATGATCCAGCGCCGCCTGCGCGTGGGTTACGCGCGCGCCGCGCGGCTGATCGACATCATGGAGCAAAAGCATTATGTGTCCGAAGGCGAGGGCAGCAAGCCGCGCAAGGTCCTGATCTCGCGAATGGAATACCATCGCGTGTTTGGGGAGGAGCAACCCTTGTTTGAGGAAGTTGACAGTTGACAGGGGACAGTTGACAGGGGACAGTTGACAGTTGAGGAGGGTTTTCTCCGAAAACCTTTTTATTATAATTTAGAAAACTGTGGAACAGTTTTTTCCTTAACTGTCCACTGTCACCTGTCACCTGTCAACTCTAAAAAGGAGGGAAACATCAATGAACCATGAATCATACTTCGCCAACAAATCCGCCATAGTGACCGGCGCGGCGTCGGGCATTGGGCTGGCGCTTTGCGAGGCCTTGCTGGAGGCGGGCGCAAGCGTGACGATGGCGGACCGGAACGAGGCGTTGCTGGTTGAGTCCGCTGCGGGCCTGGCCGCCTATGGGGAGCGGGTAACCACCGCCGCCGTGGACGTGACCCGACAGGAAGAGGTCGCGGCCCTGGTGCAGAATGCGGCGGCAAGCTGCGGGCGGCTGGACCTTTTGTTCAACAACGCGGGCGTGACCTGGCTGGGTCCGGCCGACGACCTGACGCTGGATATCTGGCGGCGGGTGATCGACATCGACCTCTGGGGCGTGATCTACGGCGTGGACGCCGCGCTGCCCATTATGCTGCGTCAGGGCAGCGGCCATATCGTCAATACGGCTTCGGTCTGGGGCCTTGTGCCCAGCGTAAACGGCGCGCCCTATGCCGCCGCCAAACACGCGGTTGTGGGCCTCTCCGAATCCCTGCGCCTGGAGCTTGCGCCCGGGGGCATTGCTGTCTCCGTGGTCTGCCCCGGCGCGGTGGCGACGCCCATCTTCGGGGATGTGGACATCCCGCCCGATGCGCTGACCCCGCGGCAGGCCGCGAAAGTAATACTGGGGGGCGTGGCCCGACAGGAGGGGATCATTGTCGTGGGCGACGACGCCGCGAACCTGTTGCAGTATTACCGCGCCGAACCGGAGGCCTGCGGCCAGATTCTGCGAGACATGACCCAGGCGCAGATGGACAGCGCAAAGTCAAAGTAGATGAAGATCGGCGTGATATCTTTAGGCTGTTCCAAGAACCTGGTGGACACCGAGACCGCGCTGGGCCTCTTGGTCGCGGCGGGGCATGAGATCTGCACCGATCCCGAACAGGCCGAGGCCCTGCTGGTGAATACCTGCGGTTTTATCGCGCCCGCCAAGGAGGAATCCATCGAGGCGATCCTGGAGGCGGCGCAGTATAAGCAAACGGGCGCGTGCAGGATGCTGATCGTGACTGGCTGTCTTTCCGAACGTTACCGGAGCGAATTGCCGAACGAGCTGCCGGAGGTGGATATCTGGCTCGGCGTGCGGGAGTACGATCGCCTGCCTGCTTTGCTGGCAGGCAGTGGTCAGTGGTCAGTGGTCAGTGGTCAGTGCGCTCCTCGTATCCTGGCAACCCCGCCCTGGCGGGCGTATCTGCGCATTGCCGACGGCTGTGACAACCGCTGCGCCTACTGCGCGATCCCGGGCATTCGCGGGCCGCTGCAAAGCGAGCCGATGGAGCGTCTGCTAAACGAGGCCAAGCGGCTGGCCGACGCGGGCGTGACGGAGCTTTCGCTCATCGCGCAGGATACCTCGGGTTACGGGCGCGACCTCTACGGCGAGCCACGGCTGATCGAACTGCTGAAGGCGCTGAGCGGGATCGGGGCTTTGCGCTGGATCCGCCTGCTCTATACCTACCCCGACACGGTGAACCCCGCGCTTTTGGACACGCTGGCGGGGCGGCCCAACCTGGTGCCCTATCTGGATATGCCCTTGCAGCATATCAACGACAATATTCTGCGGCGCATGAACCGGCGCGGCAGCAAGGCCGAGATCTGCGCGCTGCTGGATTATCTGTTCGCGCGGCACCCGAACTTTACGCTGCGCACAACGGCCATGGTGGGGTTCCCGGGCGAGACGGACGAGCAGTTTTCCGAGCTGCTCACGTTCCTGTCCAGCTATCCTTTCGACCGCGTGGGCGCCTTTGCCTTCTCGCCGGAGGAGGACACGCCCGCCTATACCATGCCCGGCCAGGTGCCCAAGGCCTTAAAGCAGGAGCGGCTGGCGCGGCTGATGGAGGCGCAGAAGGGGATTTCCCAAACGCGCAACCGGCGGCACCTGGGCGAGGAAACGCTTATGCTTATTGAGCGTCTCGAAGATAACCAAACCGTCGGCCGCACGCTTTGGCACGCGCCGGAGGTGGACGGGGTTGTCTCGATTCCACGTTCGCCGGCCCACTGCGTGGGCGGCTATGTTCGCGTCCGCATTACGGAGGCGGACGCGTATGATATGAAAGGAGAGAGTTTAAGTAATAGGGAATAAGGAATAGTGAAGGTGTGCTGACGCACATTTGATGGGTGCCTGAATTGTAATTGAAAAAACTGCGCCAGCAGTTTTATCGTCAACTATTCCTTATTCCTTATTCCTTATTACTTCGAAAAACACTTATGAATATCGCCAACAAATTAACTCTACTACGAATCTTCCTGGTGCCGATTTACATCGCCTGTTACTACTTGCCGATCGCGTGGAATATGTGGCTCGGGGCGGGCGTGTTTATTCTGGCCGCGGTCACGGACGTGATCGACGGGAACATCGCCAGAAAATACAATCTTTGCACCGACTTCGGGCGGTTTATGGACCCCATGGCGGACAAACTATTGACCTGCTCGGCCTTTATTATGCTGACCGCGTTTGGCCTGCTGCACCCCGTGCTGACGATTCTCTTTGTCGCGCGCGAGTTCATCATCTCCGGCTTTCGCCTGATCGCCGTGGGGCGCGGGACGGTGATCGCCGCAGGCGCCTGGGGCAAGCTCAAGACCGTGCTGCAATGTATCGCGGTGCCCGCGCTTATGCTGTGGCAGCCGCTTTATGGCTGGATCGGCTGGCCCTATCAGATCTTTGCCTGGGCCGTGACCGGACTGGCGCTTGCAGCCTCGCTCTGGTCCTGCGGGTTGTATCTTTGGAAGAACCGAAAGATGGTGTCGTTGAAATAGAGTGGAGTGTTGAGAGTGTTGACCCACCCAACCCGGCAGGGCCGGGTCGGGGCCCGGGAGAGTGGAGTGAAGGAAAAACACTTGGAAACTTCCTTTTGTCATTGCGAGGAGCGGGAAGTCCATAAAGGCAAAAGAAACACGACGAAGCAATCCAGTTGCGGGGCCCCATAAAAAATATTCGTGGATTTTTCTCGGTTTTCTGGATTGCTTCGTCGAGATTCTCCCGACACAAGGGCCTTTGCGCTCCTCGCAATGGGGCCCACTGATTAAATCGTGAGGTGGAATAGCTGGCCTGTCAAAAGTTCCTAAGTTGGGGCCATTCTGATAGCCAATCTACTCAGCGAACGATTTAATCAGGGGTTCCAATGACGGAGAAAGCGCGCAATGGCAGACGAGGAGCTAAAAGGGAAATAGAAAGCAGGAATAGAAAATGATTGCTGAACTTATTTGCGTTGGTACCGAACTGCTCATGGGGCAGGTGGTGAACACGAACGCGCGGTTCATCGCCGAAAAGCTCGCACCGCTGGGCATTACCATGTACTATCAGGTCGTCGTGGGCGACAATGTCGGGCGCTTGACGCAGGTCGTGAAAACCGCGCTGGCCCGCGCGGATATCCTGATCTTCTGCGGCGGCCTGGGGCCCACGGACGACGACCTGACCAAGGAGACCGTCGCGGCGGCGATGGACTTGCCCTTGGTTTTGCGGACCGACGAGTGGGATAAGATCGTCTCTTACTTCACCGAAAAGGGGCGCGAGGTCTCGCCCAACAATAAAAAACAGGCCCTGTTTCCGCCCGACGCGCTGGTGTTGGACAACCCCTTCGGCACCGCGCCCGGCTGTATTCTGGAACAGGACGGCAAGGCGGCGATCCTGCTGCCCGGCCCGCCGCGCGAGATGATCCCGATGTTTGGGGCCCATGTCGAGCCCTGGCTTTTGGCCCGCTCGGACACGCGGCTCTACACGCGCGAGGTGCGCGTGTTCGGCATGGGCGAGGCGGACGTGGCGCAAAAGCTTTCCTCTCTCATCGAAAACCAAAGCAACCCGACGATCGCGCCCTATGTCAAACCGGGCGAAGTGACCCTGCGTCTGACGGCGGGCTGTGACAGTGAGGACGAGGGGCGCGCGCTGGTCGAGCCGGTGTTGGCGCAGATTCGCGAGATACTGGGCGATTTGGTCTATTCCGACACGGGCCGCTCCCTGCCCGAGACCTGTCATGATCTGTTCCTCCAAGCGGGCAAGACCCTGGCCGTGGCGGAGAGCTGCACGGGCGGGCTTTTGGCCTCGGCCTTTGTGGATATCCCGGGCAGCTCGGCCTATTTTATAGAGGGCGCGGTGACCTATGCCAACGAGGCGAAGGTCAAGCGGCTGGGTGTCAGCCGGGACACGCTGGACAAATACGGCGCGGTCAGCGCGGAATGCGCGCGGGAGATGGCGCAGGGTATGCGGCGCACCAGCGGCGCGGATATCGCCCTGGCGACCACGGGCATCGCGGGACCCGACGGCGGCACAGTGGACAAGCCCGTGGGCCTGGTCTATGTCGCTTTGGCAACAGAGGAAAACGTGACCGTGCAGGAGTGGCGGCTCTACGGTGAGCGGGCGCGTGTGCGCGGGTTGACGGTATTATATGCGTTGGATTTATTGAGACGGTTTTTCTTTTCTTAACCGCGAATGACGCGAAAGGACGCAAAAACTCGCCTGCGGGCAGGTTTTTTTCTACCACGAATGACACGAATTAACACGAATTCGCCTGCGGGCGGGTTTTCTTACTGCTCGTTATTATTCAATAATAAACAGTTCAGCGGGTGTGCATTCTAAAAGTTTGCAGAGTTTTTCTATCGTGTCGAATTTAATTCCGGTCGTATGATTGTCAATCATGTTGTTAATGACAGTGTAATTACTGCCAAGTTCTTGGACAAGCCAATACTTGCTTTTGCCTTTTCGCTTTAAGAGATTTTCTATGTTTAGATATAGCATATGCCCACCTGCATATATTGTACAGATGGCTCAATCAGATTATAAGTACAATGCGCTTGACAGTATGTTGCAATTGAGATATAGTAAACTTGTCAGTTTGCTCCTACGGGTATCCGGAATATCCGCAAGAGCAATTGCCGGTAACCGGCAGATGGGAGATGCAGTCATAATGCCCTATGACTGCATCTTCATGTGGCTTGACGGCGCTGTATGCGCTGGATTTGCCTGCGGGCGGGTTCTTTTTTTAACCAGTACAGCTTTTGTCAAGGAGAAATGTCCAATTTTTTGAAAGGTTTTTGTTTTCCTTACATTGCAAGGCTAGATACCCTTTCCCATGCTGTTTCTTGTGTTTGCCGTCTGCCCGCAGAGCAGAAAGGCAAAAATCCCAGGAAATGGGACTTCTGCCTAAACTATTCTTGCGTTTCACCGTCGTTTTGTAACAGCCTGACATCCCCTTGTCACCCGTCAAATATCCCCATAGAGCCTTCTTTGTTGGTTCATACTGCTAATCACATAATTGCTATTTGATTTACTCAGCAAAAGAAACCCGAAACGAAGATATATCAACTGTGGTCGGGCGATGGTGCAACAGTTCATCGGGCTGAAGCATTGCAAGTGCGGCACGAGCTAGAAAAAGGACATCGGCTAACAGGGTTCTTCGCACTAACACCCACTGGCAGAACAATCGCGGAAAGTATTATCCATTATTTTGTTCGTTTCTTTCACAGC
>WRCT01000057.1 GCA_009783775.1 Clostridiales bacterium
GTGCAGTAGAGGTTGATAAGTAAGATTTCTTTTGTCATAACTAAATCTTACCATCTATTTCCACCGTTTGCCTTTCTTCTGTCACGAGTTCACACTTTGTTTAACTCGTGATTGGCATTATTAGCTATTACTTGGTTCAGCGCGTCCACAACAAGATCAGCGCAAGCATGGCACTCTTCAACCGTGCCCGCTTCCACCATCACGCGCAGCAGCGGCTCCGTGCCGCTGGGCCGCAGCAGCACGCGGCCCGCGTTGCCCAGCCGTTTTTCCACCTCGGCCACGGCGGCTAGTACGCCCGCGTCCGCCATGCCCTGTTCTTTGTCGGCCACGACCACATTTTTCAATACCTGCGGGAACACACGCATGGGCGCAGCCAGCTCCGAAAGCGTTTGGTTGCGGGAAAGCATGACCTGCATGACCTTGATGGCCGTCAGCACGCCGTCGCCCGTGGTGGCGTATTTGGAAAAGATGATATGCCCCGATTGCTCGCCGCCCAACAGGTGCCCGCCGTCGCGCATACACTCATAGACATAGCGGTCGCCCACCGCCGTGATCTCGCAATGGATATCAAGTTCGTCAAAAGCACGAAACAGGCCCAGGTTCGCCATGACCGTGGTGACGACGGTGTTGTTTTCCAGCTTGCCGCGTTCCTTCATATAGCGCGCGTAAAGATACAGGATATGGTCACCGGTGATCAGATTGCCCTTTTCGTCCACGGCCAGGCAGCGGTCGCCGTCGCCGTCGAAGGAGAACCCCGCGTCGAGTTGATTTTCCAGCACAAATTTCTGCATACAGCCCATGCAGGTCGAGCCGAACCCCGCGTTGATATTCGTGCCGTCGGGGTGGTTGCCGATCACAAAGGTCTCCGCGCCCAGCGCGTCAAACACGTTCTTGGCCGTCTGCCAGGTGCTGCCGTTCGCACAGTCCAGGCCAATCCGCTTACCCTTGAAAGAGCGGATCGCCAGTGAGGTCAGGTAGGCGATATAGCGGCGCCGGCCCTGGATATAGTCGACCGTCCGGCCGATGTGCTCCCGATGGGCAAAGGGGACTTCGGGAATGTCCCCGTCCAGGTAAGCCTCAATCTTCTCGATGACCGCGTCTTCCATCTTTTCGCCTGCGGCATTGAAAAGCTTGATCCCGTTGTCATAGTAGGGATTGTGGCTGGCCGAGATCATAATGCCGCAGTCAAAGCCCTCCGTACGTGTGATATAGGAAACGCAGGGCGTGGTGGTCACGTGCAGCAAGTGCGCGTCCGCGCCGGAGGCTGTCAGGCCGGCCGACAGCGCGCTCTCGAACATATAGCTCGACCGGCGCGTGTCCTTGCCGATGACCACGCGGCAGGCGCGGCCTTCGCGCCCGAAATAATAGCCCAAAAACCGTCCGATGGCAAAGGCGTGCGGGGCGGTCAGGTCCTCCCCCGCCTCGCCGCGAAATCCGTCTGTTCCGAAGTATTTTGTCATATCTTCTCCAAGTTACAGTAATTTTGCCGCGTCACTGTCCGCGTAAATGGTCACGTTCGGGTGCAGTTGCAATACGGACGCGGGTACAAGCTCCGTCACCGGACCTGAGACCGTGGCACGCAGCGCCTCCGCCTTGGCCGCGCCAAGGGCGATCAGTAAAATCGCGCGGGCGTTCATCACCGTGCGGATACCCATGGTGATCGCCTGCGTGGGAACTTCGCCTATGCTGCTGAAAAATCTTGTGTTTGCCTCGCGGGTGGAAGGGGTCAGCTCCGCCAAATGCGTGCGCGAGCCAAAGGGCGTGCAGGGTTCGTTGAACCCGATGTGCCCGTTGTTGCCGATGCCGAGCAGCTGCAGGTCTATCCCGCCCGCCCGGGCGATCGCCGCGTCATAACCCTGGCCATCCGCGTCCGAAACGTCCGCGCGGCCCGGGATGTAGGTCCGCTCTATCGGGATATCAATATGCGAAAACAAATTTTCATCCATGAACGTACGGTAAGACTGGGCGTGGCCCGCGGGCAGACCGTCGTATTCGTCCAGATTAAAGCTGGTGGCGCGAGCGAAGGAAAGCGCCCCCGCTTTATTTAGCCGCGCCAGTTCCCTGTACAAACCCAGGGGCGTAGAGCCTGTCGCAAGCCCCAGCACCGCGTTGGGTTTTTCCCCAAGCAGCGCCCGATACTGCTCCGCCGCCAGTTTGGCAATCTGCTCAGGGCTTTGAACAATAACTTTCATAACTGCCTCCTCAGTGTGGCAACTCGACATTACACAAAGATACTATAACTCTTATATGCTCCCGATGTCAAGATTACGACAGGGGCGCCGCTCACGCAGGCTTTTTCTTGCCGCCGCGAATCACACAAACCACACAAAAACGATGTTTGCTATACGTTAGTTTGATCGTTCACAAGAATACAGCAGGTTGCGTTAACATTGACATGTGCCGTGAGCGTCTTTTCGCGCAGGGTTAACGGACAAGTAAAAAACGACCCGCAGGCAAACCGGCGGGCTGTTTCTTTTTCGTGTCTTTTCGTGTATTTCGTGGTTAAGAGACCCCGCGTGAGCGACGCGATCGGGCCACTCCCGTGAGCAACCGCCCCCTTGCATTTTGGCGGATTTCTTCTTATAATAGAAAGTGCCGCGTAGGGGCGATTATCAATCGCCCGTCAATACCAAAGCCTAAAGGAGAACGATTATGCTTAAAAAAACATTGACGATCCTGTTGTCCCTTATTCTCTTGTTATCCCTTTTGCCCGTCGCGGCACTTGCGGAGGCGGAAACGCCCGAGACGGATGTTCCCGTCCTGCTCGATGTGTGTGACGAGGATGAGATTGCGGATCAAGTCCGCAATGACGACCAGAATGGCGCCCGCAATGACGACCAGAATGGCGTCCGCAATGACGACCAGAATGATACCCGCGACGATGGAAACAACGACGGAAACAATGCTGTTCAGGGCGGCGAAGAGGCCGAGGCAGAACCCGCCAGCCCCCCACGCCAGCTTGCCGGGGCTGCGGGCTTTCCCATTGTCGGCACCTACCTGCCTTCAAAGCTGCCGAGCGCGGGCGTGAAGGGCACGGCCATCGCGGTTACGGAGATGGCTGCCGGCCAGTCCATAACCTCGGGCAACAGCAGGGTCATCGCTGTCAGCGGCAATGTGCTGGAGTTTGTCGGCGCGGGCAAGGCCACCGTTAAGGTCACCTACTGGCCGGCAGGCGCCAGAAAGGCGACGACCGTCAGCAAGACCATCAAGGTTACCGCGAAGGTCGAGGGCGTCTCCCTCGCCAAGGAGGGCGTGACCCTCGCGCGCAAGGCCAAGGTCACCCTGGCGGCAATTGTCTCGCCGGCCGACGCGACGAATAAAGGCCTGACCTGGACCACCAGCAACAAGAACGTCGCGACCGTGGATTCCAAGGGACGGGTTACGGCCGTGGGCGGTGGCGACTGCACCATTACGGTCAAGACCAAGGACGGCGGCTTTACGGCCACGGCGACCATCAGCGTCACGCCGATCTTTGAGACGGGCATGAAACTCAATAAAACGGCGGTCAGCCTAAACAAGGGCAAGACCTATTCGCTCAAGGCGACCCTGTCCCCCTCCGGCACGGACTTTAAGACCGTCGTCTGGACCTCGAGCGATCCCGCCGTGGCGACCGTGGACGCCAAGGGCAAGGTCACCGTGGGTATGCAAACGGGCACGGTCACCATCACGGCCACCAGCGTCAACGGGCTTGTCTCGACATGCCGTGTCACCGTCAACCCGCAGAAGGTCACCTCCATCAAAATGAGCAGCACAAAGAGCACCTACGTTGAAGGCGACGCGATCTCCATCGGCCTGACCATCGGTCCGGCGGGCGCGGACAATAAGGCTGTGGTCTGGTCTTCCAGCAACAACAGCGTCGCGCGCGTGGACCAGAGCGGGAACGTCACCTTTCTGGCGGGCGGCAAAGTGACGATCAAAGCAACCGCGACGGACGGCAGCAAAAAGTCCGCCAGCCGCAGCTTTACCGTCGAGGGCCGGCCCGTTGTCAGGCATGTGGAACAGATATGGATAGTGAACATCATCGAGTCCTATGATTGGGACGATGGCAGTTCCAACTATGATGTGAACTTGCGCAACGGCAAAACATTCACGATTCAGACCAAGGTCTTCCCCACCAACGCCACCAACAAAAAACTGAAATGGTCGGTGATCGAGGGCAGCAACGTGGCGAGCGTGAGTTCAAGCGGCGAGGTCAAGGCCAAGGCAAAGGGCATGGCGATCATTCGTATCGACACCACCGACGGCAGCGGGGTGTATGAGCTTGTGCGGATCTTTGTTTCGTAACGATGTGAATCATGCGCCCGCGAAAATGTACAATGTACAGACTACAATGTGACAAAACAATCCAGCAACCAAGTTTGGAAGAAGGAATCAACATGACCAATACACGAACCGAAAAGGATTTTCTGGGCACAAAGGAAGTGCCGACGGAGGTTTACTATGGCATTCAGACGCTGCGTGCCAAGGAGAACTTTCCCATCACGGGCTATACCATTCACCCCGCGCTGATTGCCGCGATGGCCCAGGTGAAAAAAGCGGCGGCGCTGGCCAATGCCGAGACGGGCTTTTTAGACGCCGCGCGCGCAAACGCGATCGCTTACGCCGCGGATGAGATTCTCGCGGGCCGCTGCCACGACCAGTTCATCGTCGACCCGATCCAGGGCGGCGCGGGCACCTCGATCAATATGAACACGAACGAGGTGATCGCCAATCTCGCGCTCGAAAAGCTGGGTAAGGCGAAAGGCGACTACAAGGCCTTGAGCCCCAATTCGCACGTGAACATGAGCCAGTCCACCAACGACGCCGTGCCGACCGCCGCGCACCTCGCGCTGTATGCGCTAACGCAAGAATTGCTTGCCGCCATGCAAGACTTGCAGGACGGCTACCTGGCCAAAGCCAAGGAGTTTGACGCGATTCTCAAGATGGGCCGCACCCATTTGCAGGACGCCGTGCCGATTCGTTTCGGGCAGGAGCTGACCGCCTACGCCCGCGTATTGGGCCGCGACATCGCACGTATCCGCGCCTGCGGCGAGGCCTTTTTAGAGGTGAACATGGGCGCGACCGCCGTGGGCACGGGCCTGAACGCGGACGAAAACTACATCAAAACCGTCATCGAAAAACTGCGGCAGATCAGCGGCTTTCCCGTCTATCTCGCCGAAGACCTGGTCGACGCGACGCAGAACACGGACTGCTTTACCGCCCTGTCCGCCGCGCTCAAGACCTGCATGATCAGCCAGTCCAAGATCATGAACGACCTGCGTATCTCGGCCTCGGGCCCGCGCTGCGGCATAAACGAGATCAACCTGCCGCCGCGCCAACCGGGCTCGTCCATTATGCCGGGCAAGGTCAATCCCGTCATGGCCGAGGTGGTGAACCAAACGGCCTTCCAGGTCATCGGAAACGATCTGACGATCACATTAGCCGCCGAGGCGGGCCAGTTCGAGCTGAACGTCATGGAGCCCGCGCTGCTCTATAATCTGATCCAGTCGCTCTGCATTATGACCAACGCCTTCCGCGTGTTCCTCACGCATTGCCTGTCCGGCCTGACGGTCAACGCGGACCGTATGCGGGCCAATGTGGAGGGCAGCGTGGGCATCATCACGGCCATCAATCCCTATGTGGGGTATGAGACCGCGTCTCAAATCGCGCGCGAGGCGACCCTCACGGGCCAAACGGTGCGGGACCTGTGCCTTGCCAAGGGCGTGCTGACCGCCGCGCAGCTCGACAAAATCCTCGACCCCTACGCGATGACAAGGGTGGGAACCGTGGAGAGAGTGTAGAGTGAAGAGTGAAGAGTAGAGCGAACGAAAAAACTGCCTCACAGCAGTTTTAATTTTACATACAACCCATCTGATCGTGCCCGTGCGGGCACTCCTTTTCTCCACTCTCCACTCTTCACTTTCCACTCTGACGCAGTGGAATAAAACAAGTTTTATTCCACGGCGACAGAAACCTGCGACAAATACGCATCGGGATCGCGCATACAGGTCTCCTCGTGCAGATAGGTGGCAAAGGCGGGGCCCGTCAAGGTCAGACCATGCTCTTTGGCATAGTTCGTCATGCGCTGGGCCAGCGCCTCCAGCACCCCGTAATAGCCCTTCGTGTAGCCAACCAAATACTTGCCGGCCTTCCTTGTGACATTGCCGGTCGGGTCGATCGAGTAAAAATGGTCCGGCCGGCCCGGGTCGGCCAAAAAGCGATCAAAGCTCGTGTGCATACCGCCAATCGGGTAGCTTAAGTTCATACGCAGCGCGCTTGCCTGATCGCAAAAGCGCATAAAGGGCACATAGAAGGCTTCTCCCGGCTGAAAATTATTCTCCGGCCCGATGATCAGCCAGCGCTCGGGCATCTCTTCCACCGAAAGCTTGGAAGGATCCGCCCGCAGGCCGCGCTTGATCAGCTCGCGCCGCGTGTGGATGATGGAATAGCACTCACGCAGCTGCCGCATCTGTCTGTCCAGCTGGTGCTCCTGCCGGTCGATCAGGTCCATGATCGACTCCGGTGTGCGCGTTTGCTCGATCTCGGCGATGGTTTTCAACGGAACCTGCAAATGGCTCAAGACCGAGATGAAGTTGACCTGAATAATCTGCACCGGCGTGTAGTAGCGGTAGTTGTTGTCCGGGTCACGCTTTGCGGGAGAAAACAGCCCAATCTCGTCCCAATAGCGCAGGGTTGTGGTTTCAATGCCGGAGAGCTTGGAAAACTCCTTGACGGGCAAAAATTCTTTCATAATAAGAACCTCCCCAAAGATTCTTTGTTGGTGGGTCGTGGACAGTGCGTACTTGTCATTGGGCCCCATTCTTCGAGAAACGAAGAATCCTGACCTGGCCGCGTTGGATCTTTCGCTGCGCGCAAGATGACAGTTTTGGGACTGCCCACTGCTCACTGCGGCTGGCGCGCCGCTCAATAAAACATCTGAAAAATATCCTCAAACAGATACCAGCTGCCGTCAATCTGCAAAAAGGTCAGCTGATAGACGCCGGACTCGCCTCCCCACTCGCGCAGGGAGGGCGTGGTCTCGACTTCCACCGCGATCATATCCGTGATCGGCTTGTCCAGCCCGTAGGCTTCATAGGTCTCCGAAACAACGATCCGCTCGTCTTCCTCTAACGGGCGGTCGCTTATCACGCGCCAGGTCAGGCCCTGCGGCAGCGTCAGTTCGCTCACGTTCTCGTGCATCATGGCCAGGGCATCGGGCAGGCTTTGTCCGCCCGCCTCCCAATAGACAGGGTGATACAGGCCCAAGAGCAAGGCCGCGTCGTCCGTGGTCAGGCCGGTAAAGTAGTTGTCCACCTGCTCCTGCCAGCCGCGCGCCTGCGCGTAGATCTCGTTCACCGCCTCGGCCAGCTCGCGGTCACCGGTGATGCCCTCCACGATCTCGCCCAGACTGGGCGTGTCCTGCTGGGTGCGTTCGGGAAGTTTGATCACCTCGGTCAGCAGCAACACGCAGGCGATGATCAAAACCAGGGATATCCCGCCCAGAATTATAAACGCGTTCTTTCGTTCTTTCATTAACACCACTCTCCTTCAAGGCCTTATTTTCTTTTTATATTATAACACTAAATTATTCAAACTACAATGTACAAACTACAAACTACAATGGAGGAAGAAACCCCTACGGCGTTTCCTTTGAACAATGGGTTCAAGCAACCCATTCATTGTGCCGCCGAGAGCGGCACTCCTTAATTGTAGTTTGTACATTGTACATTGTAGTTTGGCTTGCGCCAACTCTTGAATCCCTCGCTCACCTGTGGTATAGTATTGTCATCTTTTGATACCATTGGGGAAACTATAATGAAACGTCTCCTGTCCATACTTATCATACTAATCCTTCTGCTGTCGGCCGCGTGTTTTAGGGGCGTTGCGCCCGTGCCCACAGAAACGGCGAACGCCCACCCCCGCCCTACGGCCGAACCCACTGCAGAGCCCACGCCGCAGCCGGGCCTGCCGCAGATCGACTGTTCCACCGCGCGCATTCCCATCACGGACGCGATCTACAAGCTCTTCACGGAAAGGGGCTATGCCGGCCCCGAACCGCTCTGCTCCAAAACGCACGGCGCGTGGCTGAACCTGGCCGATAAAAAGGCGGATATTATCTTCCTTGTCGCGCCCACGGCGGAGGAGCTGGCCTACTTTGCCGAGCGTAATGTGGATATCGAAATGAAGGTCTACGGTTATGACGGACTGGTGTTTATGGGCAATTGGGAAAACCCTGTGCACAACCTGACTTCCCAGCAGATTCGGGACATCTACAGCGGAAAAATCAAGAACTGGAATAAGCTTGGCGGCGAAAACTCGGACATCATGGTCTATATCCGCAACGCCGAATCGGGTAGCCAGCGCCTGTTTGAGAGCTTGGTCTGGGACGGCTACAAGATCCCTGACTGGTCGAAGATGGGCTTTTCCGAAGATGAGGTTAACGCCGAGGTGACACAGCGGACGGGGAAGGTTGTCGTCGATGATGATATGTCACTCATTACGCGCAATGTCCTTATCAACCAATACGCCATCGGCTTTAATATCAGCTCCTACATTGACACCAACTTTAGCGATAGCGGGCTCAAGCTTTTTTCCGTGGACGGTTACTATCCCAACACGGCGAACTACGCCTCGGGCAACTATCCCTTTTTGACCACGTCCTATGTCGCCATCCGCGCCGGCGAGCCCGAGGGAAGCCCCGCGCGTTTGCTTTACGACTGGGTGGGCACGGGCGAGAGCGACGCGCTGATCGCGCAAAACAGCACACTCACGGTCGCCTCCTCCGATTCCGTCTTTCTCTATCCCTCCTGGCATCTCTATGGCAACCCGGGGGACAACCTTGCGCTGTCGGCACTGCTCACACAGCTCAACCAACGTTTCATCACACGCGACGATCTGCTGCCCTTTACGCCCGCTGAGGTAGCCTACCTGCGCAACGGAATCTTTGCCCTGTCCGGCAAGATTTTTAAGACCAAGGAGTACACCGATTATTTTTCCAAACAAGCCTGGTACAAGAAAGTCAATAGCTCCGACAAGGCCATAACGGCGCTGTTTAACGAGTTTCAGAGGCAGAACCTGGAGAGGATCCTGGCCTACGAAAAGGAGCTGCAGCGGGCGTACGCGAACGCGGGAGGATAGGAGAAAACTACAAACTACAATGTACAAACTACAGTTAAGGATAAAACTGTTCCACAGTTTTTACTGAATGATATAATAGAAAAAAACGGTTTTGCCGTTTTATCGTCAATTGTAGTTTGTAGTTTGTACATTGTAGTTTATTGAAAGAAAGGGCATTGCTTTATGAGATGTAAACGCTGCGGCAGTCAAAACGTGGTCATACAGGCGGCCACCCACACTTGGACCAAGCATAGGGGTTGTTTGGGCTGGTTTTTTTGGATCCTGCTCGCGATCTGCACGCTGGGGCTGATCCTGATTATCCCGCTGCTGACCAACAGCAAGACAAAATCTCGAACCCATTCGGTCGCCGTGTGCCAGAACTGCGGGAAGAGATGGCGGGTGTAGGGGCGAACTGTGTTCGCCCGCAAATTACAAACTACAAACTACAATGAAGGAAATTTCGCCGCCGGCGAAACCTCTGATTATAAAAACGTTTCAGGCCTGCTTGATGACGGGCCTGTTTTTCGTCGCTTTGGCGTGCGGCACGGTTACGGATACGGTCGTGCAGGAAACGAGCACACCGTTGCCCACCGCCATAACAACGCCCGCGCCGAGCGATGACGGGCGATTGATAATCGCCCCTACGCGAACGGGTACTTGATCAGCGATTCCCATTGCGGGCTTAATCCGCAAATCTGGAATCTGAGGGAAAATTGGCCTTGCCTTGCCACAAGGGCTATGATACAATAGCAATTGGTAAAAAAGGACCTTTGGGGGGTTCAAAAA
>WRCT01000058.1 GCA_009783775.1 Clostridiales bacterium
ATCTGCAAGCGGCCCATCTTCACGTCCGGCTCCTGGATATAAATCCAGCAATCGGGCACGATATCGCCCACCGTCCTGGTATTGGTTTCATTCTTAAGCTGCATTTTTTTTGCCAGCAGACCGACCGTGATAAAGTCGCGGTAGGGCAGGGCCTGCGCAACCTCACGCACCGCAACCGGCACATCCGTTTCCATTGCCTCGATCAGGTCCTTGACGGGCATGGAGGAGAAGAAACAGTCTCCCTCATAGACGCTGCCGTCCTCAGTCTGCACGCTTGTGACCCGACCGTCTTCGCAGCGCAGGCGCGTCACGGATTGATTGAGGTGCACCGTGCCGCCCATGCGCACGATCTCGTCGGCCATTCTCTCCCACAACTGGCCGGGACCCTTCTTCGGGTAAAGAAATTGCTCGATGAGCGAGGTCTCCACTTGCTTTGTTTTGCCGAAGATACTCTTGACCTTGGAGAAAACGGCCTTGGAGAGGGAGAGTCCCTTGATCCGCTGCGCGCCCCAATCCGGCGCGATTTCCTCGGGATTTTTGCCCCAGAGCTTTTCGTTATAGGATTCAAAGAACATACGGTAGAGCGGCAGACCGAATCGGTTGACCATAAAGTCCTTAAGCGTAACTTCCTTGCGTTTGAACACACGCGCCCAAACGTATCCGAAACCGGACTTCATGGTACGGGCAAAACCCAGGTTGCGCAGTGTCTGCCACTTGAGGGCGATGGGATAATCGAAAAACTTGCGCAGGTAGTAAATGCGGGAGACACGATCGCGCAGCAACATAACCACGTCCTCGCACTCCGGATCCGGACCGTCCTCGGCCAGCGGTTTTTCCCTATTCAACAGAATATCGTCCAAAGCGGGCGCGCCCTGCAACGGCATCAGCTCCCGCCACAGCGCCATAACTTCATCGTTTTTGGAAAAGAAACGGTGTCCGCCCAGATCCATGCGGTTGCCGCGGCAGGTGTGCGTGCGCGAGATCCCGCCGATGTACGGGCTCTCCTCCAGCACAATGGGAATGATATCCGTTTTTTTCAGAAGATAGTAGGCGGCGGTCAGTCCCGCAGGGCCCGCTCCAATGATGATAGCATACATATATTTATTATATCGGTTATAACGAGATATGTCAAATTCGACCGCCATCGGGTCAAAGGCACGAAAGCGAATTTTTTGTAATATTCTGTAAACTCGCTTGTATCTGTGTCACGAATTTATTATGATGGTAACATGAACAGTCCAAGAGAGATTATTGACGAAGTAAAGAAGGCCATTGTCGGCAAGGACAGTGTGCTGATCATGGCGCTGCTGGCCATTCTGGGCCGGGGACATATCCTGCTCGAGGACATCCCGGGCGTGGGCAAGACCACGATGGCGCTGGCGTTCTCCAAGGCGCTGTCGCTGCAGTACAACCGCGTGCAGTTCACACCGGATATCCTGCCTTCGGACATTGTGGGGTTCTCCGTTTTCAACAAGGAGACGCGTCAGATGGAGTACAAGCCCGGCGCGGTGCTCTGCAATTTGTTCCTGGCGGACGAATTGAACCGCGCCACCAGCCGGACGCAGTCCGCCCTGCTGGAGGCGATGGAGGAGGGTCAGGTGACGGTGGACGGCGCGAGTTATCCCGTGCCGCAGCCCTTTGTGGTCATCGCGACGCAAAACCCGGTGGGCGCCTCCGGTACGCAGCTGTTGCCGGATTCGCAGATGGACCGCTTTATGGTGCGGCTGTCATTGGGTTATCCGGCCGCCGTCGACGAGTGCGAAATGCTGACGCGCAAACAGGGCGGAAATCCGCTGCTGCAGGTGAAACAAATGGTGGCGCAAGGCGGCATGGCCGCGATGTGCGATGAGGTGGACAAGGTCTTCGTCAAAGACCGGATCCTGGAGTATGTGGTCAGCTTAAACAATAAGACGCGCTCTCACCCGCAGATATTGCAGGGCGCGAGCCCGCGCGCCTCGCTGTCCGTTATCTCCATGGCCAAGGCGGCCGCGTGGATCCAAAACAGGGACTATGTACTGCCGGACGACGTGAAGATCGTGTACAGCGACACCATCGCGCATCGCTTGATCTTAACGCCCGAGGCGGAGAGCCGGGGCATGAACGCGCGCAAAATTGTGGACGCGCTCTTTGCCGAGATGCCTGTCCCGAAGATTAAATAATCATGGTACGCGCACGCCTTTCATATGTGATCACGCTCGCCATTGCCTTTGCGCTGCATTTGGCCTACGCGGAGTATGTCTCGCAATACATCTTGTTCGCCATACTGGGGCTGCCCTTGCTGTCCCTGCTTTTGACGGTTTTTGCCGTCTTCTTTGTGCGTGTAGAGCTTGGCCTGCCCGAAAAGGCGCCGGTGAACGCGCCTGTCACGCTGGAAGTGCGAATCACAAACAGATACTTTCTGCCGCTGGCGCGCCTCTCCCTCACCTTGAACCGTCAAAACCTTTTTACAGGGGAGAGCGAACCGCCACAGCGCCTGCTCTATGACGCCTGCGTGAGCGAGACGCGGCCGCATGAACTGTCGGGCGCGCATTGCGGACGCTGCCAGGTACAGGTCACGCGCATGGGTCTTTATGATTATCTGGGTTTGTTTCGGTTCCCCCTGCGCAAGCCCGCGCCCGCAGCCTATCTCTCCATGCCCAAAGCCCGGGCGCCCGTGCCGCCGTTCTCTTTAACAGACCTGATCCCCAAGCGCATGACGCCCAAGCCGGGCGGCGGTTTTGCCGAAGAACACGAACTGCGCCCCTATCGGGACGGGGACTCCGTCTCCGCGATCCATTGGAAACTCTCTTCCAAGCTGGATGAGCTGGTGATCCGCGAGCCCATGATCCCGCAGAAACAGCAGATATACCTGATTCTTGAGCCCTGCGCAACGCCTGAGGAACTCGACAGTGTACTGGGGCAGCTCCTGTACGTCTCGCGCGAGCTGTTGAGCCACGATATCCCGCATACGGTCAAGTGTCCCTTCACCCGCAGACAGCAGCTGATGAGCGCGGATATCGCCGGCGAGCAGGCACTAAAGGGTTATGTGTCGCGTCTTTTGACCTCGCGGGTTTCTTTAACAAACGGCGAAACGCCCGCGCCCGTAAAAACAGCCGGACATTCCAGCTATATGATTTCCCCTAAAAACCGAAAGGGGGAAACAGAATGAAACCCAAGGCAAAAGACGCCATACGGGAATCCTTTGCGGTCGCCGCGCTGTCCTTCTGCGCGGGGTTCGGCTCTATATTGTGCGTTATCACGGCCTACGATCTGCCCTATATGCCATTGGCGTTGGCGGTTTTCTCCATCCTGTTCTGTTTATTTTTCTCCTTTGCCTTTGCGCTGGGCGGGAAGGGCCGTCTGCTTTTGATTCCGCCGGGCCTTTATCTGGCAGGCGTGCTGCTGTTTGCGCGCGGCGAGCTTGTCGCTGCGGCAAAGGCTGTGGTGCAGGCCATCGGGAACGCGCTGGCGGTCCACTTTTCCTTTATACCCGGCGCCATCAACCCCCTGGCAGGGGAAGTTCCGCCCGACGGCACCCTGTTTCTGATCGTCGTCTCGCTGCTGCTGCTCCTGTATCTCAGCTGGAGCTTAACGCGCTTTGGCAACTTTTTGCTGACTGTCTGGGCCTTTGTCCCGTTCTTTACCCTTTCGCTGCTGCGCAACTATCAATATCCGTCCATGTTTGCGCTGATTCTTGTACTGACTTTTCTGATCGTGATGGTTCTCTCCACAGCGGCGCGGGTCGGAGATTTTAAGCAATATCCTCGGCTGACACTCCGATTGCTGCCCCTTGTGCTGGGCGCGCTACTTTTGCTCTCCGCCATATTCCCGCATGACGGGTACAATCCCGACTCCAAGCTGGCAAATCTCAAGGCGAGCTTGGACGAGGCCTTTGCGTCCTGGCAGGAAGGCCGCCGCCAGGACAGCCTGCTGAAGGAACAACCCGAGCAGGATCTGAAGAACCTGGGCGACCAGGCGCAGTCGGACGCGGTTGTCTTTGAAGTGCTGTCCGAGCAAGCCGGAGAGATCCGCCTGCGCGGACATTCGCTGGCCGTCTATACAGGGAGCAGCTGGCAGCGAGTAGCGGAGGAAAACAAGGGCGACCCGGGCGCCTCGCTCATGCTCGCGGCGCTGGCCGTTTCCAATCCGACCGCGAGCCGCCTGACACTGCGCATTCCGGGACGGGGCGGTTATGTGCTGTACGCGCCTTATTACGTGCAAAGCCTGCTCAGTCAAACGCGTGCGACAGAGGAGTATGTCGAGGCATCGGTGCGCGCCTCGGAGTACACCTGGAACTATGTGCCGCAAGCCACCAGTCAGTTATTGCCTTTCAGCGCCGGCAGCGAGTTGTACACGCGTGAGCTGTCATACCGCGTCTATGTCAACCGCAACTATCTCACCGTGCCCAAAGGGACGGGGCAGGCCTTTGCGCAACTGCTGAAGGCCGAGGGCGTTAAGACTTCGGGCGACCGGGCCGAGGTGGTGCGGCAGGTGCTGGAATATGTGCGCGGCGCGGCGGAATATACCTTGACCCCGGGCTGGGCGAGCCGGCAGAATGACTTTGTTCTGACCTTCCTGCGTGAAGAGAAACTGGGCTATTGCGTCCACTTTGCCACAGCGGGCGCCGCGCTGCTGCAGAGCCTGGATATTCCCGCGCGTTATGTATCGGGCTATCTGGTCAGCGTAGCGGAGGCGGACGTCTGGACGCCGGTGACGGTCGACGACGCGCACGCCTGGATCGAGGTGTATTTTGACGGGATCGGCTGGATCCCCTTTGACCCCACGCCCGGCAGAAACCTGGGCGTTTTCCCCAACACGGATCATGCGGCTGTATGGGAACCGCCTGTCACGCCGACACCGGCTCCCCAGGTGACACCGCGACCCATGATTGCGCCTGCCACGCCAAATGAAACGCCTGTGCCGGAACCGACGCCGGGCCCGTCCGTTGCGCAAACCGAGCGCGGATCCCACCCTTGGGGGATATGGCCGCCGGTTCTGCTGATCCTCTCCGCCGTGCTGTTATGGCTGCGGCGCAAGGCCCTTGTCACCCGACGCGAGGCGCGATTTGAAAATCCCGCGCGAAACAGGGCCTATATCGCGATGTGGGTCTATGCCACACAGCTTGCCGACTTTGGCATTGAAATGCCGCAGGTCTATTTGACCATCGCGCTAAAAGCCGCATTCAGCCAGCATGAGGTGACGGAGGGTGAACTCTATGATATGCGGGAGTTTATGGCCCGGGCGCGCCTGATCTTTGCCAAAAAACCGTTGTCATGGAAGAAACTGAAAGCCTTGTGGATCGCCTGTTTGTAAACTAATTCGAATATTTTCGAGAAAGCGTTGACAGGCAAGGGCGTGATGTTGTATATTGGTGCAGTCGCCCAAGTGGCGCAGCCTTGTTTCGGGGTGTGGCGCAGTCCGGTAGCGTACGTGCTTTGGGAGCATGGGGCCGGAGGTTCAAATCCTCTCACCCCGACCACGTCGCAGTAAACTCCGCTTTACTTGCAACACCGAAAAGCGTAATATTTCGGTCTTGCGCGCATCGCTCCGTTACTGCTCCTCTCCACACAAAGTCTGCGGACTTTGCGTGGGACACGCACCCACAACAATTTCACAGAAAAGGCGCACCCTTTTCCGTGAAAACGCAAGCGCATTTGGCCCCGTGGTCAAGCGGTGAAGACACCGCCCTTTCACGGCGGTAACAGGGGTTCGATTCCCCTCGGGGTCACCACTTGGCCCACAAAGTCTTTTGGCTTTGTGGGCCAACAAAAGACTTTGCGTGGGCCTTTAGCTCAGTTGGTCAGAGCGGCCGGCTCATAACCGGCTGGTCCGGGGTTCAAGTCCCTGAAGGCCCACCACGTCGAGACAAACTTCGCTTTGCCCGCAATTTAGGTATCACGGCCCGGTAGTTCAGTTGGTTAGAATGCCAGCCTGTCACGCTGGAGGTCAGGGGTTCGAGCCCCCTTCGGGTCGCCAATTGTGCGCTTTGCGCGCAGCTCGCAAAAGGGTGGTAGGCCGCCGGTCGGCGTTAAGACGGCGCATTTATAAGCCGTAAGCCGACAAGGCCGAGCCCTTTTGCGAAGAGGAAGAGCGGCGAAGTGATATGAAAAACCCCCATATGTCGCAGCACTTGGGGGTTTTGATTGAAACGAAGCCCGCTCTGACGAGCTGGTGTAGCTCAGCTGGTAGAGCAGCTGATTTGTAATCAGCAGGTCGGGGGTTCAAATCCGTCCACCAGCTCCACGAAAACCCTTGTGAAATCTAGCATTTATGCGATTTTTAAGGGTTTTTGTTTTTTAATAAAAGTGGTTATTATTTTAGCAAAGTTGAGTTCTGTTGCATACAGCGTTGCATATCAAATATGGTCCGTAATCTTTCTCAAGTCCGCATAATTAACATCTTGATAGTGTCTCAACATTTTTTCGTCTGTATGACCAATTAAATCAAGCTTATCCTTATCAGGCGCGGACACTCTTTTCATAAGTGTAGCAAATGTATGACGGCACGAATGAGGAGAGAGACGGTGAAACCCTTGCTCTGATACATCGTTGTCAATTCCAGAAACGTTAAGTACGTCATAGAATATTGATCTATATCTCTTATAACTCATTCTCTTTCCGTTTTCATCACAGAAAACTGGTCCGGAAACCTTATCTTTTACAAGCCTGTCAATGATCGGTTGGATTTTTGGTGATACTGTTACGGTACGATCTATCCCTGCCTCAGTCTTGATACCGCCGACAAATGCTTTCTCTTTTCTGTTATAGTCTGATATAGACAGGTCAATAAAAGCTGTAGGACGAAAGCCTAAAAGACAATGGCAGTAGACATAGTCCGCATACTTTATCTCTTCTATATTATTTCTTATTAGTTCAAGCTCTATATCTGACAATCCCTCTTTTTTATTTCCCGCTTCTCCAGTCGCTTGTAAAAACAATGAAAGGTTACGGTCGAGAGGAACGAAATTGCGCGGGATACCATATTTATAGACAAGTCCCAGCGCGGTCTTTGCAAGCTGCCTTGTCCTTTTCCCTGTTGTTTCCTTTTTTGGCGTGAAGTCTTCCATGCACTCTTGCAGATCGTCTATGTCCTGCTCAGTCATCTTAATATTCCAAACTGGTTCAAAGACCCGAAAGGCGTACATATACCCTTCTCTTGTCTTTTTATTTCCTGTATACGATTGTTCCCATTTATCATAAAGCTGTTTGAGCGTTATGTCTGCCTTTGGTGATTTTTCTGCTTTGTATTTTGTTTTTCTCTCGTCATTCACCGTTCCCAGGATCGGAAGATAATTCAGCGCGTCAATCTTGCGGTCAAAATCTGACCTTGATATAACAGACCGTTTCTTTTTTAACTTTCCGTCATCGTTGAAACTTTCATATCCAATTGTTTTTGCTGCGCGCCATTTTCCATTCGGCAGCTTGTAAACAGTACCCTGTCCGTTTGCCCTGCTACGTTTAATAGTCTGTTCCTGTTTTTTTCCGCAGTAACGGCAAAAACGGTCTTGCTGGTCAATCTCCTTATTACATTTCTTGTTTAGACATATCATAATTCACCGCGAGATATTTTACGCCCAGCATTCTTAATTTGACAGTACTTATCCATTGAAAAAACCACTTCATAAAACATTTCTTTTTCAATTCTGCTCAATGATCTATAAAATCCAATAATTTCACATTCTTCTTCTGATAGTATTTGTGGAGTAGAATGATCCAGCGTCTTTATCTTTGATTTCATTGTTAGCTCCTTTCTATTAGCAATAATGCTTCTACTAGATAATCCGATCCAATCAACGTTCCCATATCCCGCAACACTTCAATTAGATTTCCTGTTCTTTCGTCTTGCGGAGAAAGATTGAAAATCGAGATCATTTCAAGCTCTTGTTTTGTTATGTTGAGTGGTAGCATTATGATCTTGCAATGAGAAATGACACTACTCCAATAACAAGGCTCATAACAGTCAATACCGTAAAGAACACAACGCAGCCCTTGATTGTTTTAATCATATCGAGCTCTTTGTATTTTAAGTATTCCATGCGCTCTTTATGGTCTTTTGCTCTAATTATTGTTTGCTGGTATGTATCTGACCCATATTCTTCTTTTTTTCGAGTTATGTCATTAGGCAATTCTTCCAATCCTTTATATTTTTTCGCTTCGTCCTCAGATAATGTTCTGGTGGCTACTATCCCATAGGTTTTTCTGTACTCAGTTATTTGTGACATGATATAATCCTCCTCATTTCTGTAAAATTATAGCGGTCTATTTATTTCCTCTTTTTTGATAAAAATGGAACAGCAAAACATCATTCCTGCTAATTTGTCTATCCATATAACTTTTCCCAAACATAATCTTCAAATTCTTTTATCTCATCGACAGTCATATTAAATCTAGGAGCGATTATGTAATATATTATCTCCTCCTGCAATTCCCACATTCCATCTTCTTCTTGTGCGTATCCAATTTCCACCCATAGATAATATTCTTCACGAGTTAGCCCATTCTCTAATCCAATTAAGTATTTTGAAAGTGCAGGGAATTCTTTTTTTAACTCCTCAATGCTTTCCATTATTATAGTTGTTGTTTCTCCATGTTTTTTGCTATAAAATACGCCATAGTAATCATCAGAAGAAACAAATATATGCTCAAATTCGCTAGTAAAGATAGATAATTTCAAATTACTTTCACTAGATTTTAATTGGTTAAAAATGTTCATGCAGTCATAAACATAGCTTCCGAATAAAACAAGATTACCATATTGTTTAATTTTATCCTCCATCCTAATTCTAATAGTGTCATTATTATATGTATCAATCCAAATTTCAGAAAATGTAATACCACACGCTTCTAACTCCGATTTCATTAGTGGAATAATAAAACCTGCTTCTATTTCTTCTGGTGATTTTGTTTGAACGGGAGTATCTGTTTGAATTAGTATTTGGTCATCATCATAAGCTGGGATATAAACATCTCCGCACCCAAGAACTAGACCTATCGCAAAAGCTGCAATGATAATACATACAACCTTTTTCATAAAAACTTTTCTCCTTGCTATGCTTTCCCAACAACTCTACCCATACAGAAAAACTCATCATATTCTCCAATAGAAATTGGATTATACGAGTTGTTGTATGACACCAGTTTATTCCCCTGCAACTTTTTCAAATAACCGTCTCCATTAAAGTAAAACACGCCAACGTCTCCACTTTCAACCATAACGCGGGATTTAACAAACACAATATCGTCATTATGGTAGATAGGTTCCATGCTATCCCCTCGAACCTTGAGGGCAAAATCCGCGCTTTTGGGTACTCCCTCAAAAGACGTCAATTCATACTCGTAACCGTCCATGAGCCATTGACCCGATCCGGCCGATACTGGAATGTTATATAGAGGTAGTTGTGTGATTAGGTCCTTTATTCTATCAGGTGCTTCTATTTCGTTTCTGCTCCACCCCATAAGTTCAGCAGGATCGCACCCAAAGGCAAGCGCAAGTGCAGAAATCCTATCACGTGGGATATTGTCAATTATCCCTTTTTCATATCTGGTTATTGTCGCATTTGTTACACCAGCTTGTTGCGCTGCTTCTTCCTGTGTAAGTCCAGCAAGTTTTCTAAAATGCTTAATTCTTTCTCCAATTGTAATCAAAATAAACGCCCCTTTCATGTGTAAGACGAGTATACACTAATATTTCTTACTACGCAATATTATTTTGTAAGTTCCTAAAATACTTCTTGACAAGAAGAATTATTGCAATTATAATCTTCCTATCGAGAAGAATTGAGGTGATAGAATGCTTGATATAGCAAAACTAAAGGCTGCAACTTACGCAGCAGGATACACACAGTCATCTTTATCA
>WRCT01000059.1 GCA_009783775.1 Clostridiales bacterium
CAAACCTCAAAATCGGCGCGCAAATGAATGAAAAGGGTGATTTTCTCGCCCTTGACGGGATTAGCCTGGACATCAGTCGCGGCGAGTCGGTCGCGATAATCGGCCGCAACGGAGCGGGAAAGTCTACCCTGCTCAAGATACTTTCCCGGATAACTGCACCGTCTGAAGGCATGGTGTATATTAACGGGCGCGTTTCAAGCATGCTGGAGGTCGGGACGGGCTTTAACCCCGAGCTGACCGGACGGGAAAACGTATTCATGAACGGCGCGATTCTTGGAATGAGCCGGGTGGATATTGAAGGCAAGCTTGATGAAATAATTGAGTTTTCTGAGATAGGGCAGTTTATTGACACTCCCGTCAAGCGCTATTCCAGTGGGATGTATGTAAAACTGGCGTTTTCGGTCGCGGCACACCTGGACAGCGAAATCATGATCATGGACGAGGTGCTGGCGGTTGGCGATGTTAACTTTCAGCAAAAGTGTCTGGGCAAGATGAAAGAGGTTTCGGAAGGAGAAGGCCGGACGATTCTCTATGTCAGCCACAATATGAATACCATCCGGCAGCTCTGCAATAGATGTATCGTGCTGAGTCAGGGCGAAATCATATTTGACGGCGATGCCGAGTCCGCAATTGCCGAGTATGTGAAGTCAAGTCAAATCAAGGCAACAACAAAAAAGGATTTGTCGCAGAGCAAGCGTGCCGGAGCCGAAGGCATGAAAGTCCGCTTGCAACAAATTGAGCTGCTGGAGACGAAAGACGGATACTATTCGGGCGAGAAACCGATTAAGATGAAAATCACGTTAGACGCCGTTGAAGATTTTGATAAGATTATATTTCATTCCACGGTGCAATTTGCGGACCGCTCGCCCATTGGGACTGCAATTTCAAGTGAACCAATCTGCATAAAAAAAGGAAACGGTCAAGAGATTCTTTTGGCTTTGCACGTGCCCATGCTGAGCGAGGGTTATTATATCGCTAACTTCAATGTATTTCAATTAAATCATTATGGGAAAGCTGTACGCTTGGATTTGGTACATGAAGCGTTCGCATTCAGCATCTTTCCACAAGGGGGAGGGTTCGGGCGGAATCCGTATATGGGCGCAATCGATTTCCCACCCATCGAGATTGAACAGTTATAGGAGTTTGCGCTAAAACACAAACTCCTCCCCGCACCCATAGTTCTCAAACACATAGTCAATATCCTTATCGCCGCGGCCGGAGAGATTGACAAGAATCGATCCGGTCTTATTCTGCCGCGCGTAGCGGATCGCCCAGGCCAGCGCGTGCGCGCTTTCTATGGCGGGGATAATGCCCTCCAGCTTGCTCAGCATAAAGAAGGCCTCCAGCGCCTCCGCGTCGGTCGCGGACTCATAGTCCACGCGGCCGATCTCGTGCAGATAGGCGTGCTCCGGCCCGACTGAGGGATAGTCCAGCCCGCTCGCGATAGAATACACCGGCAGCGGTTCACCCTGCTTGTCTTGCAGCAGCAGGCTCTCAAACCCATGCAGCACGCCCGGCGAACCGAAAGTAATGCTTGCGGCATGGTCGCCCGTCTTGGGGCCGCGCCCCATCGGCTCCACGCCAACCAACCGCACCGGATCCGCCAAAAACGCGGTGAACAGCCCCATCGCGTTGCTGCCGCCGCCCACGCAGGCGCAGGCGATGTCCGGCAGCATACCCGTCATCTCCACAAACTGCGCGCGCGCCTCGTGACCCACGACGGCCTGAAAATCCCGCACCATCTTGGGAAAGGGGTGCGGCCCCACCACGGAACCGATGCAGTAGATGGCGGTCTCGTACTCGTTCAAGTACCCCTCAAAGGCTGCGTCGACCGCCTCCTTGAGCGTCCGCAAACCGTGCGTCACCGGAATGACGTTTGCGCCCAGCATACGCATACGCGTCACGTTCGGCGCCTGTTTGGCGATATCCACCTCGCCCATATAGACGTCGCATTCCAAACCAAAGTACGCCGCCGCCGTGGCCAGCGCCACGCCGTGTTGGCCCGCGCCCGTCTCGGCGATCAGCTTTTTCTTGCCCAAAAAAGTCGCCAGCAAGCCCTCGCCCATGCAGTGGTTTAGCTTGTGCGCACCCGTGTGGTTCAGGTCCTCGCGCTTTAAGTAGATCTGGCAGTTGCCCAAATGGTTGGACAGCCGCTCGCAATGATAGACCGGCGTGGGCCTGCCCTGAAACTCCTTGCGGATACGCCGCAGCTCGCTGATGAACTTCGCGCTGTGGCATATAGACTCATAAGCATTGCTGATCTCCTCAAAAGCGGGCACCAGCTGCGGGGGCAGATAAGCCCCGCCATATCTGCCAAACCGCCCGTCGGGGGTGGGGAAGTCCTTGCCGTAGGTTTCTAGATCTCTGTGGTTTGTCATTGTCTTCGCTCTCCTTGGTTTTTAAGTAACTTCACACATTATCCCAAAAACCGCGACAAATTGCAAGAAGCAATAATCGGTGATATAATAACAAAAAAAGCGGGAGAAAAGCCATGCAATCCAATATCACCGACAAAACCCTACACCCCTCCGGCGAATTGAAGATCGAATGGGCGCGGCGCAATATGCCGCTGCTGCACAGCATTGAGCAGGACTTTATCAAGACGCAGCCCTTCGCGGGATTGACCATTGTCCTATCCATTCATCTGGAGGCCAAGACCGCCCGCCTCTGCCGTGCGCTGCAGGCCGGCGGCGCGAATATGGTCGTCACGGGCAGCAACCCACTGTCCACGCAGGACGATATCGCGGCGGCGCTGGCCCATGGCGGCATGACGGTATTCGCCCGCCACGGCTGCACGATGGAGGAACACGAATCCCTCCTCTGCCGCGCGCTGGAGACCGAACCCGACATCATCATCGACGACGGCGGCGATCTTGTGAACCTCTTGCACACCCGTTACCCGCACCTGATACCAAAAATCATCGGTGGCTGCGAGGAGACCACCACGGGCATTCTGCGTCTGCAGGCGATGGAGCGGGCTCAAACGCTGCGCTTTCCCATGATCGCGGTCAACGACGCGGACTGCAAACACCTCTTTGACAACCGCTACGGCACGGGCCAGTCCGTGTTCACCGGCATCAACCGAATCACAAATCTCATCGTCGCGGGCAAGCAGGTCGTCGTCGCGGGCTACGGCTGGTGCGGCAAGGGCGTGGCCATGCGAGCCAAGGGCCTGGGCGCGAAAGTCATCGTCACCGAGATCGATCCGGTCAAGGCGATCGAGGCGGTCATGGACGGTTTTGCCGTGCTGCCGATGGACGCGGCCGCCGCGCTGGGCGATGTGTTTATCACCGTAACGGGCAACTGCGACGTTGTCGGAGAAACCGCTTTCGCCCGTATGAAAGACGGCGCGGTGCTCTGCAACGCGGGCCATTTTGACATCGAGGTCAATGTCGCGCGCCTGCGGGAGCTGGCGGTCGAAACGAAAACCATGCGCGACAATATCGAGGGATTCCGCCTGTCCGACGGTCGCTGGCTCTATGTGCTGGCGCAGGGCCGCCTGGTAAATCTCGCCTGCGGCGACGGCCATCCGGTGGAGATCATGGACATGAGCTTTGCCATTCAGGCCCTGTCCGCACAGTATCTGGCGGAGAGCGCAGGCGCCTTAAAACCCGCCCTTCTGCCCGTGCCGACCGCCATCGACCAAACCGTGGCGCGTCTGAAACTCGCCTCCCTCGGGATAACCATCGACACCCTTACCCCCGAACAAGAGACATATTTGGGCAAAATATAGACAAATTGTAAACAATGTGTTATACTACACTATCTATCAATAGGTGGAGTAGGATTTTTGATTGCTGTAAGCGCCTGTTTGGCGGGGTACCGCTGCCGGTATGACGGCGGGACCAAAGAGAATGCAGAGATCGTGGGGCTGGTAAAAAGCGGACAGGCTGTGCCGGTTTGTCCGGAGGTAATGGGCGGTATGTCTACGCCCAGGCCGCCCAGCGAGCAACAGCCGGACGGGTCGGTAAAGAACATTCTCGGCGAGGATGTGACAGGCTTCTTTGAGCGGGGCGCGCAGGAGACATTGCGAATCTGCAAGCTCTACGGCGTAACGCGCGCACTGCTGAAGAGCAGGAGCCCTTCCTGCGGCTGCGGACGGGTATATGACGGGACATTTTCGGGCCGGACCCATGCGGGCAACGGTCTTACGGCAGCGCTGCTGCTGGCAAACGGAATTGCTGTGGAAGCTGTTGACTAAAGGAGGTAACCATGGAAAACAACACCATTCTGGTCATTGACGACGACAGAAATATTCTCTCGATCATCGAGCTCTATCTGAAAAAGGCGGGCTACGCGGTCTGCACCTGCACGACGGGTTACGATGCGCTGGAGGTCTTTCGCGCCAAAAAGCCCATGCTCGTGGTGCTGGACGTTATGCTGCCGGGCCAGGATGGCTGGTCCATCTTGCACGAGATCCGGCAGGAGAGCGCGACGCCGGTCATTATGCTCACCGCCAAAGGCGATACGGGCGAACGCGTGCGCGGCCTCGAGCTGGGCGCGGACGACTATATCGCCAAGCCCTTTGACTCCAACGAGCTGGTTGCGCGTATCAAGGCCGTCATGCGCCGCACCGCGCCGCACCCTGACGCCGAACGCTGCATTATGCTGCCCGAGCTGACCGTATCGCTCGAGAACTACTCGGTCGAACTGGCCGGCGAACAGCTGGATATGCCGCCCAAAGAAATCGAGCTTTTATACTTCCTCGCCTCCCACGCGGGCAAGGTCTTCACGCGCGAGCAATTGCTCGAGCAGGTCTGGGGCTTTGACTTCTTCGGCGACTCGCGTACCGTGGACGTGCACGTCAAGCGGATTCGCGAAAAGCTGGGCGAGCGGCCGCACTGGCAGCTCAAAACGGTCTGGGGCGTGGGTTACAAGTTCGAGATTCGTCCGGTCTAACGAAAACCTTACTCATGCAACGCATTCGATTCAAATCCATCTTTGCGCGGCTGCTCTTCATGCAGTGTGTGATCGTGATCGCCGTCCTGCTTGTCGTTGGCTTTGTCATGGCAATCGTGGTGCGCGAAAGCAATGTGCGCGTCAAGCGGGAAATCCTGCTCGAAAAGGCGGGGCAGCTGCAGACGACCTTCGGCGCCGACGGCGCCGGTCTGGAGAGCGGCGTAATCCGCGGCATCGCGCGCGAGCAGGATCTGCTCATACAAACCTATGCGGGCGGCACGCTCAGCTCCTATTACGACGACGAAAAATGGGCATTCTTCGCCGCGCAGGAGGCCAGAAACACAGCCTTTTTGAACGTCTCGCGCAACGCGAAGTTCTCGCCTTCGCATACCACAAATTATTTCAAAGCCAATAAACCCTTCGCCGTGCTCACCCTGTATTTTGAATTAGGCAGCGGCACGGATACCACACTGATCCTTATGCACTACGATCTGACGCCGGCGACCCAGGCGACGAATACGGTCATTATCTGGATCGTCTGTATCTCCGCGCTCGCGCTGCTCTGTACCATCATGGCCAGCTATGTCACCGCGTCCAGAATCATCAACCCCTTTGTGCGCATGAACCATACGGTCCAATGTTATACCAAGGGCGATTTCTCGCAGCGCATCCATGTCACGGGCAAGGACGAGGCCGCGCAGCTGGGTAAGACATTCAACGAGATGGCGGAGCAATTGCGCAACCTGGAGGAGACCCGCCGCAGCTTTGTGGCGAACGTCTCCCACGAGCTGCGCTCGCCGCTCACCTCTATGAACGGCTTTTTGGAGGCCATGCACGACGGCGTGATACCCTGTGAGGAACACGAGCATTATATCGGCCTGGTGCTGTCCGAGACGCGCCGTATGACGGGTATGGTCAACGATCTGCTCGACCTGGCGCGGATCGAGTCGGGAACGGTGCGCTTAAACTACGAGCTGTTTGACATCAACGAACTGATCCGCCGTGTGCTGATCACCTTCGAGACGCGTATCATGGAGAAGAACCTCGAAGTCGACATCCGTTTCGCGCAGGAACAGAGCTTTGTCTACGCCGACAGCGCGCAGATCTCGCAGGTGCTGCGCAATTTGATCGACAACGCCATCAAGTATTCGCCGGAAAACAAGGGCATCGGCATCGCCACCTACGGTCTGCGCAAGGAGGCGTTTGTCAGCATTCGCGACAACGGTCTCGGTATCCCGCAGGAGGACGTGCCCCATGTGTTCGACCGCTTCTACAAAGTCGAAAAGGCGCACACGCCCACGCCGGCGGTCGGCTCGGGCCTGGGCCTCTCTATCGTCAAACGCATCATCGAAGAACACGAGCAAACCATCACCGTGCGCAGCGCCAAGGGCCGCGGCACGCAGTTCACCTTCTCCCTCCAGCGCGCGATCCCCAGCAAACGCCAACGGTAATAAACGACAAAATCTTCATGTTTTCTTAACAAAAGAATATGTACATTCCATACTTTTTCCGCTTGAGAAAAGTACGAGTCGGCGGAATCAAGAAACATTTGCCCTTTTTTCAGCTTTACCGGCGTGAAAAGTCGCACGTTTCGCTCCCACAGACGCTCTGCCCAAGTTGCGTCGGCATATGCTTTGTCGGCAAAGATGTCCATATTCGCTATATACTCCAGCCATTCTTTGGCTTAAGATTTCTTTTGTCATAACTAAATCTTACCATCTATTTCCACCGTTTGCCTTTCTTCTATCACGAGTTCACCAATTGTTCAACTCGTGATTGGCATTAACAAGCAAAGGATGGCGGGCTCTCTGCTCTATGGGATAGAGGAGAGCGGCAGTTGTCATTTGAGCAAGATCGGGCGTGTGCTGAAAGAAAAAATCACTCTTAAGAAAACATATTGAATCTAAATAATCTGCACAGCAAGATAACATCAGCCACAAAACGCACGAAGCAACACGAAAATGCTGACCACATTGCCGCGAATTTAATCTAAATGTAATTTTTATAATAAAAAGGTTGCAATGTTATTCATTTATAAGTTAAAATAACTATGTACATTTGTATATTTCTATATATGTGCGTGGTTATGTATGATTATGCGCTTGGGTGTGGAACAAAAGTGTTGTAGAGCAACACAAAAGTATGACGTCAAAATCAAGAAAAATATTTAGAGAGGTTTTTATCATGAAAACATTAGCGAGAAGATTTACAAGTTGGTTACTTGCCGTAATTTTGGTCCTGCCAAGCATACTGTGGATGCTGCCGCCCGCGTCGGCTTTTGCGGACACCTCCGACATTGGTGACATTGTCCTTTTCATTAAAGAAACGGGAACGGGCAAGCCTGTGGGTGAAACCGTCTATTTATTTAAAGTGGATAACGGCGATCCCACGAAGACGACATCCATGGGGCTGCCAAAAACCAGCTTGGCCAAGGTCGGCGGTTTGTTCAGATGGGAAAACATCCCTGCAGACCCCGGCGCAGGCTATCATTATGAGCTGAGAATATTCACATCAAACACGCTGGATGGTTTTACCAAAGAGCCGGGCGGCACTTATGTATACAAGGAAATATCCGGCTCAGACATAACAAACGGGCAGGTGATATCCCTTGACGGAATAACCGGCGCCGACTTGACAACGCCTTATACTCTGTTCACTTGCTTTATTAATTACAAGGACGCCGATTCCTCCGGCAGCTTGGACGCCATAAAAAGCGGAAGCAGTATATTGGTCGATATCACCACAACGCCCAATGCTGATATCGGGCCGCTGAAATCGGCGGTATTTACGGTTAACCTGAATGACTATAAAGATTACATACGGAGCGTCACTCTTAGCGGCGATATGGGTGACATAAGCGACTCTGCTATTTTCGATAGGGATACCGGTGATCTCACGATTTTCTTGGGCCGCACCGACCCTGAAGATCCCAACACCATATCGAGCAGTAAGAAGTATTTCTTCACGATTGATCTTGTCAACGGCATTATCCCCAACGGATTATTCATCGACAGCGGAGACTGGGCGATCGAGGCTACTTATAAGAGCGGCAATACTTTCTATACGCAAGAATCTTCAAAATCCGGCTTTCAAGCGACGGTAAGCGCCGGCGAGGACTGGACGATCGAAAAAAAGGAGACGGGGCCCGTCTTTAAAGGCGACAGGTTTACGCCGGGCAGCACGGTCGAGTTTACTTATACCTTCACCGCGAAGCTTGATGCAGGCGTCTTATTGCCCGATAGAAAAGGGCGTCTGTCGTTTGACGGCCCCATTAAAATATCGGACGCGTTTAGCGGTATTCCCGTCGGCGGCGAGCCGACGCTCGTTGCCGCGACCATGACACAGAGCGATAGCAGTAACGCCACAAAGACGGTTGATATACTCGGCGACGGACTGGTATCGATCAACGGGACCCCCATTACGGCCGCGACGAAGATCTATAACGGCAACGAAATTTCTTTCAGCGAAATTGATTATTATTACGATTTAAGGAATTACTTAGATGGCGATACCCTGTATGAAGGTCTGAGCGGCAGGATATATGAATATGCCCGCACGACGGACTATACGATTACGATTTCTTATCCGTGTGAAGAATACTTCAAGCTTGAATATAACCATAACGTTATCGCGCCCGGCGACCCCGCCGAATTCGCCAATTTCGAGCGGAAGGAAATAGTCAATCAGGCTACCTTCGATTACAAGCTTCTCGGCGAAGCGGCGGAGCAGAAAACATCCGCAAAGGTTACCACTTACATCGGCGAAGTGGACCGCAAAGACAACGGGACGCTTTCCCTCAGCAAGATCTTTACGATAGGCGGCGCCTCCATGGTCCCAAGCACTATCGACTTTTCGGGAACCAATGCGCCGACGTTTGCCTTGCTCAAGCAGCTCCCGCCGGTGTCCTACCCCGGAGATATGTATGACTGGGCGACCGCCAACGGCGGAGAAAACTGCGCTCCGGTAAAGATTACGGAACCGGGTCCGTTCTATTCCTTCGACGTCACGGGCATCGAGACCTACGTAAGCGGCACGGCCGTTGAATTCGAGGCCTATCCGGGCAGTTACTACCTTGTCGAGATAAGAAAGCACCCCGATTACGATATCATAAAAGGCCTCTCGGGACTGGATTATCTCCCGGTGACCATTCTGCCCGGCAGAACCGTCAACGCGGGCATGGAAAACGCGCCGTCGAATCTCGGCTCTTTGATGTTCTATAAATATAACGAAACGCCGAGCGGCGCGCTGCATAAAACCAAGGATGGAGACGAGATCGGTTATTTCGAGATCGCCAAAAGATCCGGAATAGGCTTTTGGCTTGTGAGCGCTGCGGACGTGGGGAGCTGGGAAACCGACTATGCTGCCGTGCAAGCCGGCACATATCCGGGCGGTGAGTCCGCTTTTAAAGAGAAATATCGCTACACGACAAACGACAACACCGGCAAGGTGTCGTTCCTTGCCGTGCCGGCAGGGCTGTACTATCTTGTGGAAGACGCAGATACCCTTGATGACTACCCCTATGGCGCGTATGGCATAGAAGACGCAATCCCTGTCTATATCCACAACGACACGATCTCCGGCATCAATGAGCTGACGAAGGGAAATCCCGAGGATTTTAAAGACGGCGATAAGGTCATTGCCACGTGCGCTACGTTAACGGGCGAAGGCGGCGCGGTGATCGGCACCGAGAGCCGCCTGTACAACCATACGATCATGGGCAGCCTCCGTCTTGATAAGGAATATATAAAAATCGACAACACGCCGCTGCTTGAGGACGAGATATCGGACAGCCAAAGCGGCGCGGTATTTCAAGTATATGAGCAAGCGACTTCCGGA
>WRCT01000060.1 GCA_009783775.1 Clostridiales bacterium
ACACATCGTGCGGTATTTGCCCCTCGCGCAGCGACTCGGCAATGGCGACGATCGCATTCTCACCCATGCCATAAACCAGCAGATCCGCGCCCGCGTCATACAGAATCGAGTGACGCACCTTATCGTCCCAATAGTCATAGTGCGCGAAACGGCGCAGGCTGGCCTCCAGCCCGCCCAGAATGACCGGCACGCCCGGGTTAGCCTCGCGGCAGCGGTTGGCATACACAATGGCGGCGCGATCCGGCCGTTTGCCCGCCGCCCCATCTTCGCTGTAGGCGTCTTCGCTCCGGCGGCGCTTGCTTGCCGTATAGTGATTCACCATGGAATCTAGGTTGCCCGAAGTCACCAAAAAACCGAGTTTCGGCCGCCCCAATCTGCGAAAGTCGTCGGCCGATTTCCAGTCCGGCTGGGCGATGATACCCACGGAAAAGTCTCTGCTCATCAGCGTCCGCGCAATAATCGCCGCTCCAAAGCTGGGGTGGTCGACGTACGCGTCCCCGCTGACCAATACAAAATCAAGCCCATTGGGATATTGGGCTTGCACTTCTACCATTGTCATGGGTGGAAATTTCATTTTAATACGTGCGGCGAGATGGGTTCGATCGGCTTGTTGGCGGCCCCCATCGGGCTCTCCTGCGCGCCGGCCCGCGCCAGCTCTGCCGTCAGATACTCGATGGTCCCGACCAGTTCTCTGCGCTCTTGCTGCATGGTGTTGAGCTGCTCGATGATCGCGTCCAAAAAAAGGTCCACCTGCTCGCTGTCATATCCCAGGAGCGCGCGCCGGAAATGCTTGCTCGCGATGTCCTCCACCGTAGTCACGACAGCCTAGTATTCCTCGTACTCTTCATCGTTGCCGATGACGTCATACGTGTTCGGCGTCACAACGAAGATCCCGCGCGAAACCTTGCAGATCGAGCCGTTCATGGCGTAAACCGCGCCGGACAGGAAATCCAAAATGCGCTGCGCGCAGTTGACTTCCAGCTCCTCCATGTTGATGATGACCGGTTTTTGCGACTTTAGATTGTCGATGATATGCTGCGCGTCCTCATAGCTGACCGGATGATAGACGATCATCTTCATGGACGCGATATTCGGCATGGGGATCGTCTCCCCGCCGCCCGAGAGCCTCGGCTCCCGTTTCTTGGCGGGCCGCGGCGCCGGTTCGGGCGCTTGCGCGTATGTGCGCTGGCGCGCCGGTTCTTCGTAGACTTCCTGCTCGGACAGGTCGTCCGTCTCCTCGATGCCGATAAAATCTAAAAACTTATTGTAGATGCCCATATTTTTGTCTCCTTCAAAGCGTAATTTGCCTCGCCCCAAAGAGGGAAGTGCCCACACGCACCATGGTCGCGCCTTCCTCGATTGCCACTTCATAGTCGGCGCTCATGCCCATCGAGCATTCGGCGAGCGGCAGTTCGGGAAAGCGTTGCCTGTTTTCTTCCAGCAAGGCACGCGTCGAAATAAAATACTTGCGCGTCTCCTCGGCCGTCCCCACAGGCGGGATACTCATCAGCCCGCAGACCTTCAGCCGCGGCAGACCTGCCAACTGTTCCAGCAGGGCGGGTAAGTCATTCGGCAGCACGCCGCCCTTCTGCGGCTCTGCCCCCACATTCACCTGCACCAATACCGACTGGTCTATGCCAAGAAGATCTGCCTGCGCCGCGAGCCCGCGCGCAAGCGAAAGCCTGTCCACGGATTGAATCAAGTCGGCATTCCCGCAAACATATTTTATCTTATTCGTTTGTAGATGTCCAATAAAATGAAGGTCGCACGCGTGGTGTTTATAGAAATTTAACTTTTTGACCACCTCTTGGGCGTGATTCTCGCCAAAGTGGCAGATCCCGCTCAAAATCGCCTCGGCGATCTGTTCCTGCGCCACATACTTGGCAACGGCGATCAGGGTGACCTCCGACTCACGCCTGCCGCAGCGCGCACAGGCAAGCGCGATCCGCTCCCGAATCTCCGCAACACGATCATAAATTGTCATTGGGATTCTCCAAAATCGGGTCCGGTGTGGCAAGCAAGGTGGAGATAGGCGTGGGCAGTTCGGTCGGTTCCGGCGTGGCCGGCGCGGCTGTCTCGCTCGGCGCGCTGTAATACTTAAACCGCAGGCCGGCGCTCAAGTTGATGCTGCTGTCCACGGCCACGATGACCGCGACCTTGCCGTTGCTGGCAAGAATACGCACGGGGATCGGGTAGTATTCCCCATTGAACAAAACATACACGGTAGGCACGCCGTCGACGTACGTCAAGCCGTTTAACGGAATGGCCACACCGCTCGCGCCCGAGTGGATGGTGAGCGGCATGGTGCGCATGGCGAGCACCGGCATAACGCTTGCGCGTACCTCCAGCACATACATGGCGGCCTCCGCCGTCGCGCGCTCGAACAGCACCGTCGCGGCAAACTTGCCGATCTGTTCATAGTCGGACGTGACCTCATACGTGCGGCCCGGGACCAAGCGCGAGCCGCTCTCCGTGGGAAAGGACACGGCGATATACCAAAACTCGGGATCCACCACGCGGTAAAGATAGTCGGCGGCTGTGTTGGCGTTGCCCGTGAAGGCCAGCACCCTGGCCACCTGCGGCGCGGTGAGCTGGTCCAAATTCAGCGCGTCCTCAAAGCCGTCCAAAACAAAGCTGACGATGCCGGCGCCCGCGGTATTGCTGTAGGTCGACTGCTGGTAGTAGGTGCTCCACATGGATTGCAGGCGGTTTAACTCATTTTGCAATCCGGCGTCCGGCTCGACCAGCTCCTCCAGCAGGCCGCGCCGCGCGCGCAGCAGGTCGCGCAGACTGCGTTCGAGCGTCAGGTAGTCCTGCGTGGACTCTCCCACCGAGACAAGCGACATCTCGCTTATCGCGTTCTCAATGTCAATATTCAAATTCCGCAGATTCTGCGGCAGCAAGCCGTCCTCCGATTGCAGCAGGGAAATCTGCTTTTGATAGATATCCTGCTCGGCCTTGATGATTTCGGCCAGCGCGGTATCATAACCGCGTTCAAAGGTCTGGGCGATGATCTGCCCGTCCACAACGGGATCGCCCTCGCTGACCAAATAGCGGATATGAAAGAAATCCCCGCGCGTTGCGGTCGTCTCCTGCCGAATAATCACGGCGTTGACTTCCAGGTCCGCCCCGACCGTCGCCGTGGTCAGCCTGCCGGTGGACGGGTGCGTGACGAGGTAATAGATCCCGACGACAAAGATGCCGAACACGACGAGCAATATCATATAAAAGCGCAACTTAAAGCGCCGTTTCGGGTGCGCCCTCTCCAATCTCATATCCCTCTTTACTCGATAATCCGTTTTGCCGGTCAAAGTTTTCCTTGTTCTTCGCCAGATAGCAGGCGTGCAACTTCTCGGCGTCCAGCCCGCTGCGCAGGCACATACTCACAAAAAAGTGCAGAATGTCCGTCAGTTCGCCTTGTATCGCGTCCCGATCCAGGGGACGCTCGTTCTTCCACCACTTGTAGTTGAGTTCATTGAGCAGCTCGCAAAGTTCGTCCATCGTGGCCAGAATATCCTTTTGCATCCAGGTCTCATAGGAAAAATCCAGCCCGCGCCGCTGCTCCAGCTCACGGTCCAGTTTGTTCTGCAGGGCAAATATCTGTTCCAGTTTGTCCATGGTTCTTCCACCAATTCTCCAGCAATTCGTGCATGGCCGCCTTGTGGTTTTCCACCCGTCCGACGGCGGCGCAGGTAAAGGTATCCCCCGCCAGCACTTGGGGCACTATTTGTATTATATCATGAATTGTCACATTTTCAATGCGCGCGAGCGTTTTTTCCGGACAATACTCCTGATCCTGCAGCAGCAGGCTCTTGCCCAGCGCGTTCATCTTGCTGCCTGCGGACTCCAACCCCAGCAGGTAGTTTCCCTTCAGCTGCTCCTTGCTGCGGGTAAACTCCTCCTCGCTCACCCCGTTTGCGATCACATCCTCCAATACCTCCAGCATGAGCCGCAGCACATCCACTGCCTGTCCCTCCCCGCTGCCCGCGTAGGCGCTGAGGGAGCCGATCCGGCAGTAGGACAGCGGATAGGTATAAACGGAATAGGCCAGGCCGCGCTCCTCCCGAATCGTCTGAAACAGGCGCGAGCTCATGCTGCCGCCCAAAATGTTTGAAAGGATCGCCAGCGCGTAGTGCTCGTCCGTCTCCAGGGCAAAGGCGGGAAATGCCAGGCAGGTGTGCACCTGCTCGATATCCTTTTGCACAAAGGCCGTGCGAAACCCGTTCCGCTGCTCGTGTTCCACGGGCGTGAGTTTCTCACTGCCCTTGCAGGCCGCAAAGTGCGTGGAGAGCAGGCCAAACAGCCGCTCCGGATCAAAGCTGCCCGCGCAGGCGATCACGATGTTCTCGGCGGTATAATGCTTGTCCATATAGTCGCGCAGGTCCTGCGCCGTGAATGCGCGCACCGTCTCGCTGCTGCCCAAAATCGGCCGTTCCAGACTGGTTCCGACAAAGAACAATGACGAGCCGGTCTCAAACACCAGATCCTCCGGACTGTCCTCTGTCATAAAAATCTCCTCGCAGACCACGCCCTTCTCGCGTTCTAATTCCTCCTCGCTCAAGTTGGAATTGAGCAGGATATCGCATAGCATATCCACCGCCGTCTCAAGGTGCTCGTCCAATACCTTGATATAATAGCAGGTGCATTCCTTGGCGGTAAAGGCGTTGATGTTGCCGCCCACGCCGTCGATCTCCGCCGCGATCTGCTTGGCCGAGCGTTTGGGCGTGCCCTTAAACAGCATATGTTCAATGAAGTGGGAGACGCCCGCGTTCTGCCCGCTCTCATAAATCGAGCCCGCGTTCACCCAAAAACCGAGCGACACCGAGCGCACACCCTCGATCGGCTCCATAATCACCCTTGTTCCGTTTTCCAGTTTTCTCTGCAGAATCATGCATTTCTCCCATCAAATCATAAATAAACCATAGTATGTACTTCTTCTCCGGTTTATAAAAGGGCGGAGAAAACACCCGCCCTTTCTATGCCCTTATGCGGGCGAACACCGTTCGCCCCTACGGACTATTCCTCTTCGTCCTCGTCGCGCTGCGCCTGCTCGATGATCTTCTGCGCAATGTTGCCCGGCACGTCCTCGTACCGCACAAAGGCCGCGGCAAACGAACCGCGCGCCTGGGTCATGGAACGCAGGTCGGTCGCATACTTGGCCATCTCGGCCAGCGGCGCCTCCGCCACGACTTCGGTCCCGCCGTCCGTCGGGTTCATGCCCAGCATTCTGCCGCGCCTGCGGTTTAAGTCGCCGATGATATCGCCCACATACTCGCTGGGAACCGTGATCCGATACTCATAGATCGGCTCGATCAGCGTGGGGCCGGCCTTTGCGCAAGCGGCCTTATAGGACAGGCGCGCCGCGCTCTTGAACGCAACTTCCTTGGAGTCGACCGGATGGTACTTGCCGTCGTACAGCGTGGCCTTGAGGCCAACCATCGGATAACCCGCCAGCACGCCGCGCTGCATGGCTTCCTTGAGGCCCTTTTCCACAGCGGGAATGTATTCCTTGGGCACTACGCCGCCGACGATTGCGTTGACAAACTCGTAATCCGCGCCCTCGGCCGCAGGCTCAAAGCGCATTTGCACCACGCCGAACTGGCCGCTGCCGCCCGATTGCTTTTTATGTTTGCCTTCCGCTTCCGCCATGGCGCGGATCGTCTCACGGTAGGGAATGCGCGGGTCGCCGACCTGCGCCTCGACGTTCGACTTGTTGCGCAGCTTGCCGCAGACCACGTCGATATGCATTTCGCCCAGGCCCCGAATCAGCACGTCGCCCGTCTCGGCGTTCTTCTCGATGGCGATGGTCGGATCTTCCTCGCGAATACGGTTGAGGCCCGAGATGACCTTGTCCTCTTCGCCCTGTTTCTTCGCTGTAACGGCCAAACTGATACTCGGCGCGGGGAAAGCGATCTCCGCCACGCGCACCTGCTCGCTTTGGTCGCAGAGCGTGTCGTTCGTGTTGGTGAACTGGAGCTTGGCCAGCGCGCCGATATCGCCCGCGCGCAGCTTATCCTGCGGCATGGATTTCTTGCCGCGAATCAACACCGGCGTGCCGGGTTTCTCCGCCTTCTCGGCCGTGACATTATAGGGCGCCACGGAGGAATCCAGCGTGCCCCGCATTACCTTGACAATGGAGAACCGGCCGAACTGGTCGTTGACCGTCTTGGCCACCTGCGCCACCAGCTTGCCCTCGCGGGTCAGTTTCACGGGCGCGCCGGTCTTGACGTCAAAGGCGGCGGGCAAAGCCGCCTCCGCTGCGGAGGGAAGATAGTGCACGATATTGTCAAGCAGCGTAGCCACGCCGGTACAGGATACCGCCGTCACACAGCAGACGGGCGTCACATCGCCGGCCAACACGCCGACGGACAGGCCCTGCAGGATCTCTTCCCGCGAGAGCTCACCTTCCTCAAAATATTTTTCCATCAAGGCCTCATCGGACTCGGCGGCGGCCTCGGTCAGCTGCTCGTACAGGCTCTGCGCGGTCGAGGAAAGGTTGCCCGGGATCTCCGCGTCCTTCTCGCCCTTGCCGTCAAAGAGCTTGGCTTTCATGTTTACGATATCGACATACCCCTTGAAGTTCGCGCCGTCCATAATGGGCAGCTGAATCGGCACCACGCTGGGCCCGAACTTTTCGTTCACGGCCTGCATGACCTTTTCAAAGTTGGCGTTCTCGCGGTCCATCTGATTGATGACCATCATGCGCGCCTTACCCTGCGCCTTGGACATTGCCATCGCCTTCTCCGTGCCGACCACGGGACCGGATACCGCGCCGACCACAATCAGCGCGCTGTCGCAGAGCGCCATGGCAGCGGCGACTTCGCCGTAAAAATCGAAAAACCCGGGTGCGTCGATGATATTGATTTTCGTGTTTTTCCACTCCAAAGGCGCCAGCGCCATGTTGATGGAAATACTGCGTTTGATCTCCTCCGGGTCAAAGTCCGTTGTGGTGCCCCCGTTTTCCACCTTTCCCTGGCGGTCAACCAGTCCCGCCTGCAGCAGCATGGCCTCCGTCAAAGTGGTCTTGCCCTCGCCCCCGTGGCCGAAGATGCCGATGTTGCGAATGTCCTTCGCCAAATAGTCTTTCATGTTCGTTCTCCCAATCGGATTTATTTGTATCAAGCGTCCGATTCCCCATAGACGCCCATAATGAAAAGAGTTTATCAGATTTCCCACTTGTTGTAAATAAAAACTTTGTGATAGTCTTTCATCATTTTTCGCATACTAGACGATATGAAAAAACAATTCTTATTTTGCATTCTTATACTGGGTCTGCTCGGCTGCGGCGGCCGTCCGGAGCCGCTGCCCATCGAGCCGCGACCCTTGCGCGTGGAAACGCCAATTTCCCAGAGCACAAGGGTTTCCTTCACACGGAACAAAGAGGTAATCTACGAGGCCACCCTGCACGGCACGCAGACGAATTACGACGCGATTATCAGCGAGCTGGAGACCAGGGTCGCCACCGAGGCCGTGGACGCGACGGCAAAGCGCGCAGAGGCCTTTGACACACCCTACGAATACACGTCGGAACAGGAGGGCCTGGCCGTGGACCGAGAATCGCTGACGGCGGCATTGAGCGCGATCAGCGGCGCGGATGACGCAACGATCGAGGTGCCGACCAAACCCCTCTCCCCCGCCGTCACGCGGGAATCGCTGCAAAACGAGCAGGCCCTGCTGGCCAGCTTTACCACCTCGTTTGACAAGTCCACGCTGCGCAAGAAGAACCGCGTTCACAATATTACGTTAGCCGCCTCGCTGCTCAACGGCCAGGTAATAGAGCCCAACGCCGTGCTGAGCGTGAACAAGACGATCGGCGACCGCAACAAGAAGAACGGGTATAAAACCGCCGCCGCCATTGTGGGCGGCAAGTATGAGGACGAGTTCGGCGGCGGGGTCTGCCAGGTGTCCAGCACCCTGTACAACGCCTGTCTGATGGCGGATCTGGAGATCGTTGAGCGGTACCATCACAGCTGGCCCATGTCCTATGTGCCCATCGGCCGCGACGCCACCATCAGCACGGGCCAAAAGGATCTGAGGATCAAAAACACCACGGGCGCGCCGCTGCTGATTCTGGCGCAGGTGGACGAAACGAACAAAACCATCACCTTCAGCCTCTACGGCAAAAAACCGGAGGGTTATGCCTATATCGAAATCACCTCGGAAAAAACCGGCAGCATTCCCGCGCCAAAGACCAAGGTCAAGCTGGAGGAGAGCCTGCCCGCCGGCACTCGCGACACAGAGCGCAAAAGCCGCAAGGGCCAGATCTCGGAGACCTATAAGATCTACTATGACGAACAGGGCAACATGATCCGGAAGGTACTGCTCTACAAGGACACCTACGCGCCCGTGCAGGGGATTGAGTATGTGTCGTCTGATCTTTACTGATTCAAAAAACTTTCAATTTCAGCTGGCGTCGGCGTCGCCCTGCCCCCGCGACGGGAGACGCAAATCGCCGCCGTGGCGCAGGCATGACGGTTGGATTCGGCCAAGGAGCGCCCGAAGAGCCGCGCCGCGATGAAACCGGCGTTGTAGGCGTCGCCAGCACCGACCGCGTCAGAGACGGTCACGGGAAAACCGGATTGATGGGTTTCTCCGTCGGCTGAATAGACCGTGGCGCCGCGTCCGCCCAGGCGCGAAATCACGGCACGGGTTGGTGTGACCAATGAACGCGCCGCTTTTTCCACGTCGTCTATGCCCGCCAGCGGCGCAATCTCATCCTCGCCTGAGCCCAGCAGATAATGACAGTAAGGCAGGGCCGCTTGCAGATTGCCGGCAAAATCCGGATCCAACGCCGTCTCAAGCCGCACATTGATATCCAGCGAAACGGGCACGCCCGCCGCAAAGCATCGCCGCATTAAATCAATCTGTACAGAGGCCGCCGGATCCTCGCGCAGGGTGATCCCACTGCTATGCAGCCAGGAGATATGATTCTCAATCCCCTCCGGTATCTGTGAGGGCAGAATTTGATGTTGGCTGGCGTGATTACGCGGGCAGGCAAAGGTGAACCGCTCGCCCGTTTGGTCGAGCACGATCAGCACCAACACCGTCGTGCAGCCCTCGTCCTTGCGAAACAGCGACACGTCCACGCCCTCACCCGCCAGCCCATCATAGAGCATACGCCCGTAGCCGTCATTGCCGACCGTTCCGCAGAAGGAAACAGGCAAACTCTGCCGCCGCAGGCCCACGCTGGTGTTGGCGACACTGCCGCCGTGTTCCAGACAGACCGCCAGCAGCGCAGGGTCAATGTCCGCGTGAGAGCGTGCCTCTACCGCCGTTCCATAGGGAATGATCAGATCGGGACAGATATCACCAAAGCACAAAACAGATTTCATTCTCTACTCCTTACCCGCGATTTCTAAAATACATAATGTAATTATAGCACTATTTGATAGTTTATGGTATACTGTTTGGCAATGAAACCACGCAGATATACCGCGATCCGAATTATCCTGACCATACTGCCCCTGGCGGTCCTGTTGACCCTGTTCGGGCTTTGGCTTATTTTCACGCCGCCGCAGTATGTGGAGTCCGCCCTTGTGGCCACGCTGGCGCTGGCGCTTTTTGTGTGGATCGGCATTCGTTTCGTGCCGCAGCTGATGGACTGGTTTATCGTGGGCGAGAAAGATTTGCTCCCCCAATCCACCGGCTGGCGC
>WRCT01000061.1 GCA_009783775.1 Clostridiales bacterium
AGGCGGGAAACAGGGGTGATTTTCAAATTTCTGATTAGAAGGGAGAAGGTTATGAAAACAAGATCCGTCCGTGAATACCCGGATATATTGAGCGTGCTTGATGTCATGGACATACTGCGTATAGGAAGGGTGGCAGTATATCAATTCATACAAGAGAAAAAGCTTGCAGCCTGCAAAATAGCCGGGAAGTACAGAATCCCGAAATCCGGCGTAATAAAAATAATTCGTGAAATCGAAAACGATTCATGCTATAATGCTGACAGCGAAGGCTCAGATGCACTTACTGAAAGGAGTGCTATCAATGAGCATACTGTTATCTAACCAAGAGACCAAGCAAATCGAGATTAGGGGGTGTTTATCCAAACATAAGAAAACGCAATATTACCAGGCTATACTAATTTATGTAGGTGACGACGGGCGGGAAGTCCGCAAGTCGCGATCCACCAAGCAATCCAGAAAATCTGAAGCGTTTAAGGTAATGATGAAGATGATTGCAGAAGAGGAAGAACAGCTTCGCAAACCGGCTCCGGGGACGTACTTCGTTGATTTTCTCGAATACTGGATCAATGAAGTCATCATAAAAGAGGTCGAAGAAACAACTTGGAATGGTTATAAGCGGAATATCTTCGATCACATCATACCCTACTTTGAGCCTTTGAAGCTTAGAATGCGAGAACTAAGACCAGCGCATATCATCAGGTTTGTCGAAGACAAAATTGATCATGGTGCGTTGAAGGATGGCGGGCCACTGAAATCTCATTCAGTGCGCAAATTTCATGCCAATCTTAAAACGGCCCTAGACTATGCGGTAGCAAATGAACTTATCGCAACCAACCCTGCCCGCGTGATAAAAGCGCCAAAGATGGAACCCTATGAAGCAAGTTACTATTCCATTGAAGAGCTTGCCGAACTATGGGAGGCATCAATGGGAACCGATATTGAGCCGGCAATCATACTGGCTACACTTTACGGTTTCCGCCGGGGCGAAGTTTGCGGATTGAAATGGGATATGATTAACTTCCGAGCCAGATCGATTCGGATTTTTGAGACCCGAACCCAATCAAAAAAGGAAATCACAAAGGGTCCCAAAAACAAGTCCAGTAAACGGACGATGCCCATGATGGATTTTGCTTATGATTACCTGATACGACTAAAAGCAAAACAGGATCAGCAGCGAGAGTTCATGGGAGACAGTTGGATCGATTCAGGATATGTCGTTGCTTATCCTGATGGAAAACAGCCAAGTGTCAGCAATCTCAACAAAATGATGAATCGGCTGCTGGAAAAACACGGATTGCGGCACATCCGTTTCCATGATCTGCGTCACAGTATAGCAACGTATCTGTTGGAAATCGGAGTTCCCATCGCGGATGTTTCGGCTTGGCTCGGTCATGGAAGTGTTGAAACGACCGCAAAGGTTTACGCGCATGTGACTCTCGGAATGCGTTTGAACACAGCAAAAGCTCTTGATAAGGCATTTGGCTACACCACGCAAATAGCAGAGGAAAAGCCACTTACCATCGAAGGCGTGATCCGAGATTTATTCGAACTCGCTGCTGCAGCGTGAGTTTTATGGGGTGTACGACCGAAGTACGAACAAAAACCCATTCGAACTTTCGGTCGAACCCACACGAAAAAGGCCTCCATGAAGCTGCAAGGACCGCTCTCAAAATGATTAAAGTTCGAATGAAATGTATAAAACATGAGAGCAAGTACACACGACACCGGGATAAGAAAACCCCCGAAAACGCCTATTTTCGGGGGTTTGGCGGAGAGAAAGGGATTCGAACCCTTGTCAGGGTATTAGCCTGAACGCGATTTCCAGTCGCGCGCCTTAGACCAACTCAGCCATCTCTCCAAGAACTAAAATTACCAATGTACACACGATTTCCAGTCGTGCGCCTAGACCAACTCAGCCATCGCTCCGCGTTTGGAAGGATTCCGAAAGCTATCTTACCCCATATTAGGATTCCTTGTCAAGTGGGCACCTCTAAAAACTATCGGTGTGCAGATTTGCCGTGAATTTGGTTGCAGTTTAACGGCAAAAAACGCAGGAATAGCCGCCGCCTATTCCGAGGCTTTTTGCCAAGGAAGTGCGGCCAAAGGTGCGGTGAAGATGTGCGCCCAGAGTTTTTAGAGGTGCCCAAGTATCAAACGCAGAAGTTCGTGCGCGGCGGGGATATAGAGGCCCGTGGCCGCGGCGTCGGTCTCGGTGTAGCGGACATTGCGTGCCTCGGCGTCGCCCTTGCGGCAGAGCACAAAGGGCACGGGATCCTTTGTATGCGTGCCTTTGGCCAGCGGCGTGGGGTGGTCGGGCATTAAAAGTACGGCCCAATCGTCGCCGCTGTTTTCGAGATAGTCCATGACGGGGCCGACGATCTGCGCGTCGATCTGCTCGATGGAATACACCTTCTCCTTCGGCTGGTTCTGGTGCCCGCACTCGTCCGCCGCCTCGACGTGGATGTAAACATAGTCGCAACCGCTTTGCAGCGCGGCCATCGCGGCCTCGGCCTTGCCCTTGAAATTCGTGTGATAGGTCCCCGTGGCGCCCTCTACCTCGAGCACGCGCAGGCCAATGCATTTGCCGATACCCTTCATTAAATCCACGGCGGAGATAACCGCACCACGCAGGCCAAAGGTCTCGTAAAAATTAGCGAGCTTGGGTTTGGTGCCCTCGCCCCAGAACCAGATGGCATTCGCCTCGTTCTGACCCAGGGCCCGCCGTTTTTGGTTGACAGGGTGATCCGCCAGCCGCGCGTAGGCCTTCTCCATCAGGTCCAGCAGCAGGGCCCCGTTTTGCCCGCTCGGCAAACAGTCGTGCACCGGCTTGCCCGTGATATCATGCGGCGGGGTGAGTTTCGCCCCCGTTTGCGCATGGGGCAACACCAGGCAGTTACGGTAGGAGACGCCCGCGACCAGCGACAGCCCCTCCCCCACTATGCCCTGCAACGAGGCAATCAATTCATGCGCTTCCGCCGTGCTGATCTCGCCCGCGCTGTAGTCCAGCATGGTGGTCTCTTCCAGCTTGTCCGCCCGAGACAGGGTGACAAAGTTGCAGCGGTAGGTGACATCGTCTTCCTCCAAGTCAATGCCCATGCTGACCGCCTCCAGCGGCGACCGGCCCGTATAACCGAGAGCGGGATTGTAACCGAGTACGGACAGGTTCGCCACATCGCTGCCGGCAGACATTCCCTCCGGCACGGTTTTGGCCAAGCCGAACAGCCCCGCGCGGCGCGCCAGCGCGTCCATATTCGGGTGTTGGCTCACATCCAGCGCGGTCTTACCGTTAAATACTGCGTTGGGCTCGTCGGCCATGCCATCGCCTAAAAAAACTACTATCTTCATATTGGTCTCCTTCGCTCAAGGTAATAAGGAATAGGTAATATGGAATAGTTTATGATGTATGTATATTCAAGTAACCCATCTAATGTGCGCAGCACACCTTCACTATTACTTATTCCTTCTTACTTATTACTTAAAATATTGGTGCAAGGTACAGGCCATTCCCCCGCTGGAAAGCTTGCGGCGCTTGTCCGCGCGCTTGCCGTAGAGCTGTTCAAAGCCGTGGCCCGCCGCGAGGATATTGGTCTGCCAGCCGAGGGCGTCGTCAAAGACCCCGCGCATATCGCGGTAGAGCATTTTGACCTCGCGGGGCGAAAGCAGCCGCTCGCCGTAGGGCGGGTTGCAGACGATGACGCCCGGGCCGGTCTCCACGCGCAGTTCCTTTACGGGCCGCACGGCCCATTTGAGCATTACGCCCGCCTTCTTGGCGTGCTTTTTGCAGATGTCAATGTTTCGGGCGTCGATGTCCGAACCCTCGATCTCCACCGGCTCGTAGTTGGCGACGTCCCGCGCTTGCTCTCGCGCCGTCGCAAAGACGGCCTGGTCGATAAAGTGCCATTTCTCCGCCGCGAAATCCCTGTTCAGGCCGGGCGCGCGGTTCCCCGCAATCATCGCCGCCTCGATGGGCATGGTGCCGCTGCCGCACATGGGGTCGATCAAGCGGCGGTGTTTGTGAAACTGCGAGAGCATGACAATGCCCGCGCCCAGCGTCTCGGACAAGGGCGCCGCCACATTCCACGTGCGATAGCCGCGCCGCGCCAGCCCCGCGCCGGAGCAATCCAGCACCAGCGTTGCCTCGTCCCGCAGCAGGCCCACCTCAACAATGACCTCCGCGCCTGTCTCGGGAACGGTCGGCGTGCGGTAGGCCGCTTTGAGTTTCTCCACAATCGCCTTCTTGACAATACTCTGGCAATCAGACACGGAGAAAAGCGCGCTTTTGGCGGACTTTCCGTTCACGTGAATGAAGGCGTCGCGGGGCAGGTAGCGTTTCCAGTCCAGGGCTTTTGTGCCCTCGAACAACGCGTCAAAGGTCGTTGCGGGGAAGGTCCCGACTTGAAGCAGGACCCGCTCCGCCGTGCGCAGCCACAGCAGCGCACGCGCCAGCAAGTCCGCGTCGCCCGAAAAAAGCACGCGCGCGTCTTTTGCCTCAACCTCCAGTGCGCCGAGTTGACGCAGTTGGAGTGACACGGTGGATTCCAAACCCATCTTGCACGTTGCTATATAATGAAAACACGCAGTGTTTTTTTCCTTCATTCCACTCTCCACTCTTCACTCTCCACTCTAAATTTCCTTCTCCCCCTCCATCAGTAAAAAAATCTTCTGCAAAGCGTTATTCAGGCGCCGCATGGTGATGGAATAGATGTCGCAAATCTGCTCCGGCTCGGTGTCCTGCTGCAGGGTGTGCGAGGCCATGAGCGTGAACGCGGCCGCCATCGCCACCTCCTGGTTCTGGCTGAGGTGCGGCAGCTCGTCCGCCAGCGTGCTGATGAAATACTGATAGATCTTGATCGCCACGTCCATCACGCGCCGACCCAGCAGCCCCTCGTCCTGCACGTCGGCCAGATAATCATAAACGACCTGATAACAGACGGGCAACCGCTCCGGCGGCGTGATCGGCCGCACCACACCGTATTGCCAGACGCCGTTGTAATACACCGAATACGGACCCTCGGCGCCCATGCTCTGCAGCGCGCAAAAGGCCTGCTGTTTGTCCTCGTCGCTTTGGTCCGGCCACAGCAGAAAGTCCCGCAGCAAACGCTCGGCGGTTTCACCGCGCACCAAGGCCAGCAGGCACATAACGTCCGGCTTGACGCGCGAAAGCGACGAGGTCAAAGCCCAGCCCGCCAGATAGCGCAGCTGGGGATCGGTATGCCACCTGTGGACCAGCTCATCCAACGGCAACTGATGGGCCTCGGCAAGCGTCCGCATACGCAGCAGCGCCTCCCGCAGCGGCACCTCGAAGGGGATCGTCCAGTTGGCGCAGCCCTCGGGGTTATCGCCTTGCAGCGTGGAGAGATACCAGGCCGCCACGGTGTCGGTTTTGTCCAGTTCCAAGAGTGTCTGATACAGCTTGCGCGCGGCGGCAAGGTCGCCGGTTTTCGCGGCCAGATAGGCTCGATGGTGGGTCACGGTCCGGCCGAAGGGCTGGGCCAGCGCCAGCCGCTCCAGCACGGGTTTGGCCTTGTCCCAGTCCTCCAGCTCGAGGTGAATCACCGCGATATTGGACAGTTCCTCCATCGTCAGATCGGGACGCAGCCTGGCCCGCGCCATCATCTCCCGCGCCTCGCCGCTTTTGCCGCGCGCGCGGTAGAGCAACGCCAGCAGGCAGATCGCGCGCACATTGTCCTTGTCTTTTTTCAGCACGCCGAAGAGCCGCTGCTGCGCGGCCTTGTAACGCTTTTGGCAGAACTGCGCCAGCGCGATCTCGATCGAGAGCAGTCGGGAGTCGGGGTAGTCCTTCTCCAGCGACAGCAAATAGGACAGGGCGGTATCATCCCGCCCGTTGTAGTGCAGGGACTTGGCGAAATGAATGTGCGAGATCAAGTCCACGTCCTCGTCGCCGTCCAGGCCCAGGTGTTCGGTGAGGGCCTCCTTGTCCTCCAGCAGGTCCAGATAGTCGGCCGCCTCCTCGGAGAAGGGGCCGTCGGGATCGGCGTCCAGGTAGTGTTCCAAACAGCTCTGCGCGGCCTCGAACTCCTCCAGCGCCAGGTAGTTGCTGGCCAGGCCGAACAGGCCGTCGCTGGCCATGTCGCCGTAGTTGCCCATGGCCAAAATGACGCGCAGGCTCTCGTCAAAACGCTGCATATGGTTGAGCGTCTCCGCGAGCGTTAAGGCGATGTCCGCGCTCTTGGGGTCCTTTTCATAGGCTTGCGCAAAGCAGGGCAGGGCGCGCGCGTAGTCGCTCTTTTCCAAAAACTTTCGGCCCCTATTCAGATAAAACGTCGCGTTCTGCTCGAAGGGCAGGACCTCGCCGCGTTTCTCTTTAGCACTCATTCTTGTGTTCCAACGCCTCCCGCAGCAGTTCGGCAAGCGCCTCCTTTGTAAACAGATATTTGCTCCCGCAGAACCGGCAGGTCAGTTCCGCCTGCCCGTCGGTCTCCATCATGTCCAGCAGCTCCTCTTTACCCAGCGAGACCACCACCCGCGCCAGTCTGTCCCGACTGCAGTCACAGCGCAGGGCGGGCAAAATCTCCGTCAGCCATTCGATTTCCAGCCCCAAAAAGATATCCGCCAGCACGGCCTTTAGGTCCATTCCGTCGGCCAGGCCCGCGCCCAGGCTTTGTATGGCGGCCGCGCGGCCCATCACCGCGTCGACCGTCTCCCCCGCGCAGTCCGGCAGCGGCTGGAGAAACAGGCCCGCGCCCGCCAGTACCCTGCGCGAATCGGCCCGCAGCTGCACGCCCAGATACACGAGCGAGGGCGTCTGCTCGGAGACGGTGAAATACTGCGCGAAGTCCTCCGCGACCTCGCCGGAGACCAGGGGACAGGTCCCGACATAGGGTTCCTTCGCGCCCGTGGCACGCGCCACGGTCAGCTTGCCTTGACTGCCCACATAGCCGCCCACGTCCAGCTTGCCGTTTGCCTTTAAGGGCAGTTCGGCCTCGGGGAAGGCGGCGCAGGCCTTGACAAGCCCGCCCGGCCGGCCCACGCAAACCAGGTTGCCGCCCACGCCGTCGCCCGCCAGAATCGTGGTCAGGGTGTCCGATTCGTTCTTTTGCAGGGCCGTCATCATGGCCGTCATCAAAATCTGCCTGCCCAGCGCCGCCGTAGCCACGCGGGACAGGTTGTGAATATCCTGCGCCCCTTGCACCATCTCCTTGCCCGAGATGGCGATGATACGCATTTCACCGTTCAATAAGCCTGTGATCAGTTGGTCCATCTATGTTAAACTTCCTTCCCGCAAATAAACTGCAGCCGCTCACTGTTCGGGCTTGGCGGCTCTTGCGTAAACGCCTCATAAACGCCTTGGACAAAAAACCCTTCCGCCCGCAAAGCCTCTGTGAGTTCTTCCACGCTGTAGGCCCGCTGCCTGTGCCGCTCGGAAAAACGGCGGTAGGCCGCGCCCTCGCGCACAAAAAAGGTGAGCGCCATATCCAGCAGCCGCTGTTTGGGTGCGTAGCGATTGCTCCACCAGTAGGCGTAATCTTCGGTCTCTTCAAAAAAGGGCTTGTCCCCGATGATCTCGCGCAACTTGTATTCGCTCGATACATCAAAGAGTAACAGTCCATGCGGCGCAAGCGCGGCATATGCCGAACGAAAGAACGTGCGCGCGTCCCCGTCGCCCGTCAGATAATTCACCCCATCGCAGGCGCAGACAATCGCGTCGGCTGGCTTGTGCAGGGCAATTTCCCGCATATCCTGCGCCACAAAGGGGATCTTGCGCCCCGCCAGTCGGGCCTTCTCCCGCGCCGCCGCCAGCATATCCGGCGAAAGGTCACTGCCCGTAACCTGATAGCCCCGCCGGGCCAGCCGCAGCGTGATCTCCCCCGTGCCGCAAGCGCAGTCCAGCACGGTTTGGGCTCCTTTTAAGAAACCGTCGAGGTACGCGGCCCAGCCGTCGTAATCCACGTCGTGCATCATACTATCATAAACTTGCGCAAACTGCTCGTACAAAAGGTTCTCCTTCTGGAATCTGGAATCCGGAATCTGGAATCTAAAGCTCGCCCGCGAGTTTTAATAACCGCGCCAGCCGATGATACATACCCGACTTGGCAATGCCCGCGCGCGCGGCCAGCTCGGCCAAGGTGGCGTCGGGATAGTTCAGTCTCAGCTCCGCCGCCTCGCGCAGGGTGGGCGGGAGCTTGCCGGACGGGACCTTCTCCAGCACGGTCCGAATCGCGGCCTGCTGCTGCAAAGACGCGTCCACCTGCTTGCCCAGGTTCGCCATCTCGCAGTTGTTCGCGCGGTTGACATAGTTGCGCATATCCTTCTCGGCCTGCACGTCCATCAGCGCCATCGCGCCCACCGACGCGCCCAGCAGCGCCAGAAAGCCGGTGACGTTCTCCGCGTCCTGCACATAGATCACCTGCCGCCCGCTGCGCTCGGCCCGCTCCGGCGTGAGGGAAAAGGAGGTCAGCAGCGCGGCCAGGTCCCGGGCCAGCCTATCGTCGCGCACCACCAGCTCCATGCGATAGCCGCGCTTGGGGTCTGAGCAGTAACCGCCGCCCAAAAAGCAGCCGCGCAGAAAGGCGCGTTTTGTCTCCGCGCCGGACAATGCGCTTTTCGGCATTCCCGCGTGCAGAAGGATCCCCTCCGCGCCGCTTTGCATAACGCCCATGCGCTCCAGCAGGGGGGGCACGCCCTCGCCCGAAAAGGAGACCAAATACAGCGGCACGCGGCGGTGCGCCTTTTGCTTTTGCAGCATGGCGCGCTCCAGCGGCAGATCGCGCGGCGCGAGCCCGTGGATATAGGCCGCAACCTGTTCGCTCTCGCTTTGGCAGAGAATCGCGGTCGAACTGCCCAGCCGAATACTGCCGCAGGACAGCGTCAGCCCCGCCAGCTGCGCCAGACGAAGTTGGACGGACCGTGGGCGCGCGTTCATGATCTCATGTTTTATTTGAAGAGAAAAACTCATACGTTTTACTCATCGCGGCGGGAGCCCGGGGTCCCCGACGAATCCGCAGATTTGTTGGGGTGGACAGCCCCCGCCCTACTTTCGTTATCAAATCTCTCTTCAATCTGCGCCGCCTCCTGCCGGATATCGCGGTGGTAGAGGCGAACGGGCAAATGCAGGCTGCGGCAGCGTGCCGCCAGTTCCTCCGCCGCCGCCACGGAGCGGTGCCTGCCGCCCGTGCAGCCGAAGGCAATGCGCAGGATATGCTTGCTCTGTTTTTCGTAAAGGGGCAGCATACGCCGCAGCAGGTTTTCCACGGTGTCCATAAACTCTTTGGCAAAAGGATAGCCCAGCACAAACTCCCGCACCGGCTCGTCCCGTCCGGACAGGGGGCGCAGTGCGGGGATATAAAAGGGGTTCTCCACAAACCGCATATCCAGCACAAAGTCCGCGTCCACCGGCACGCCGCGCTTGTAACCGAAACTGGACACGATCACCGCCGTTTGCTTGCTTTCGATCTCGGGGATAATGCGCGCCATCGCGTCGGGAAAGTCACGCGGCGTGATATCGCTCGTGTCCACGACATGGTTCGCGCGGTCGCGGATATCCTGCAGGTACAGCCGCTCGCGTAACACGCCCGACTCGGCCTCGCCCGCCTCGCCCAGGGGGTGCCTG
>WRCT01000062.1 GCA_009783775.1 Clostridiales bacterium
AACCCACCGGTGGAGCCGGTGAGAATAGAGTAAGCAGTAGCGAAGGGGATACCATAAAGCCTCCAATGTTGTACACTGTAGATGGTGTCGCAAGCCAAAAACAAAACAACATAGGAGGCAATAGAGGTAATAAAAAGCTGTGTCATTGCGGGCTTGACCCGCAATCTCTATCTCAATCGTGCTACTCTGAGATTGCGGATTAAATCCGCAATGGGGCCCACTGATTAAATCGTGAGGCGGAATAGTCGGCCTGCCAAAAACTCCTATGTTGGGACCATTCTGATAGCCAATCTACCTGGCGAACGATTTAATCAAGGGTTCCAATGACGGGGGAGAGCGCGGCGGACCGTTCCACGAATTTATAAAAACTTCATCAAAACCACTTGCCATCTGTCGAGAAAACAACTATATTATAGATGTATAAATTTGTATATTTCACAATACAGAAAGGAACAAGCATATGGATTTTCAAAAAATCAAAGAGACCTCCCAAAACTACCTGCCGCAGATGACCAAATTCCTGCGCGACCTCGTCCGCATTCCGGGCGAAAGCTGCGAGGAGGAGGGCGTCATTCGCCGCATCGCCGCCGAGATGGAGGCGCTGGGCTTTGACAAGGTCGACATCGACGGCGAAGGCAACGTGCTCGGCTACATGGGCTCAGGCCCGCGTATCATCGCCTACGACGCGCACATCGACACCGTCGGCATCGGCAACCTCGGCAATTGGACCTTCGACCCCTACGAGGGCTACGAGAACGAGACCGAGATCGGCGGGCGCGGCACGTCCGACCAATTGGGCGGCATCGTCTCCGGCGTCTACGGCGCGAAGATCATGAAGGACCTGGACCTGATCCCCGCCGACGTGACCGTGCTCGTCACCGGCACGGTGCAGGAAGAGGATTGCGACGGCCTCTGCTGGCAGTACATCATCAATGAGAGCAAGATCCGCCCCGAGTTCGTGGTCATCACCGAGCCGACGAACAACAACATCTATCGCGGCCAGCGCGGGCGCATGGAGATTCGCGTCGAGGTCCAGGGCGTGTCCTGCCACGGCAGCGCGCCGGAGCGTGGCAGCAACGCGATTTACAAGATGGCAGAAATCATCGGCGAAGTCAAAGAACTCAACGAGCGCCTGGCCTACGATCCCTTCCTGGGCAAGGGCACGCTGGCGGTCTCGCAGATCTTCTACACCAGCCCCTCCCGCTGCGCCGTGGCCGACTTCTGCGCCATCTCGATCGACCGCCGCCTGACCGTGGGCGAGAACGACGTGACCTCCATCAACGAGATCCTGTCCCTGCCCGCCGTGCAGAAGTACGACGCGAAAGTCACCATGTACGACTACGACCGCCCCGCGTGGACGGGCCTGGTCTACGCGACCGAGAGCTATTTCCCCACCTGGGTCATTCCCGAGGATCACCCCGCGACGCTGGCGATGGTCGAAAGCTATCGCGGTATGTTCGGCGAACCGAAAGTCGACAAGTGGACCTTCTCGACCAACGGCGTGTCCATCATGGGCCGCGAGGGAATCCCCTGCATCGGCCTGGGGCCAGGCAAGGAAGAGGAAGCCCACGCGCCCAACGAAAAGACCTGGAAGGCCGACCTCGTCAAGTGCGCGGCGATCTACGCGGCGCTGCCCTCCCTGTACGTTAAGTAGGGGGCGACGCCCTCGGCGCCCCGTAATGAATAAAAATAAGGAGAAATGAAATGAGCAACGTAAAACAATTCACCAAAGCCCTGGACAAGCTGAACTTCGAGAATATGTACGACGGAGATTTCCTGCTGACCTGGGAAAAGACCGACGACGAAGTCAAGGCCGTCTTCCTCGTGGCCGACGCGCTGCGTCACCTGCGCGAGAACAACATTTCGAGCAAGATCTTCAAATCGGGCCTGGGCGTCTCCCTGTTTCGGGACAACTCCACGCGCACGCGCTTTTCCTTCGGCTCGGCCTGCAATCTGCTCGGCCTGGCCGTGCAGGACCTCGACGAGGGCAAGAGCCAGATCGCACATGGCGAGACCGTGCGTGAGACCGCGAACATGATCTCTTTCATGGCGGACGTCATCGGTATCCGCGACGATATGTACATCGGCAAGGGCAACACCTATATGCGCGAAGTCGTCGAGGCCGTGACGCTCGGCAACGAGGCGGGCGTGTTAGAGCAGAAACCCACGCTGGTCAACCTGCAATGCGACATCGACCACCCCACGCAGTGCATGGCGGATATGCTGCATGTGATCCACGAGATCGGCGGCAGCGACGATATCGACGAGGCGATCGCGAACCTCAAGGGCAAGAAGGTCGCCATGACCTGGGCCTACAGCCCCTCCTACGGCAAGCCGCTGTCCGTGCCCCAGGGCGTCATCGGCCTGTTCACCCGCTTTGGCATGGACGTGACGCTCGCGCACCCGAAGGGCTACGAGGTCATGGACGAAGTCGCCGCGGTCGCCAAGGCCAACTGTGAGGCCAGCGGCGCGAAGTTCACCGTCACCAACGACATGGCGGAGGCCTTCAAAGACGCGGACGTGGTCTATCCCAAGAGCTGGGCGCCCTTCTCCGCGATGGAAAAGCGCACGAACCTCTATGCCGAGGGCGATTCTGACGGCATTAAGGCGCTGGAAAAAGTCCTGCTCGCGCAAAACGCCGAGCACAAGGACTGGGAATGCACCGAGGAACTGATGGCCTTAACCAAGGACGGCAAGGCGCTCTATATGCACTGCCTGCCCGCCGATATCACGGGCGTCTCCTGCGACGAGGGCGAGGTCGAGGCCAGCGTGTTCGACCGCTACCGCGACCCGCTGTATAAGGAAGCCTCCTTCAAGCCCTACATCATCGCGGCCATGATCTTCCTGGCCAAGGTCAAGGACCCGCAAAAGGTCCTCAAGGCTTTGGAATCCAAGGGCAAGGATCGCTGGATAGGCAAGGAATAATGCGCAATTCATAATGCATAATGCGTAATTGATAAGAGGGGCTGATACGATAATCAGCCTCTTTTCTATATTATAGTCAAACCACCCCAAAACCGCCTCATCTTTGCGGTCTTTTTCCGCCCGATCTTGCTCAAAAGCCTCGCCGTAGCTACCGGCTACGCCTACGTTTTTGAGCGGCGATTGAACAAAAAAATCCTCGCAAATCTTGAGCCTGTTTTGGAGTGGTTTGACTATACCTACCCAACTACCTACCCAAGTTTCTATGACTCGCCGGCGGATTATCTGTTTACAATGCACCGGCGCCTCTGATATAATACAATAAAGAGGTATATACCTATCCGGATCAAGACAGGTGTGGTCAGGGACCAAAACAATGAATAAAAAGGAGAATGAGTATGGGACTGTTTGACAAAAAAAACTGTGACATCTGCGGGGGCAAGATCGGGCTATTGGGCAACCGCAAGCTGGAGGATGGCAATATGTGCAAGGATTGCGCAAAACTGCTTTCTCCATGGTTCAGCGAACGCCGCAGGAGCACTTTGGCGGACATCAACGCGCAGCTCGCCTACCGCGAGGAGAACAAAACCGCCGTCTCGGCGTTCCGCGTCACCCGCAGCCTGGGGCTGGGGACAAAGGTGATGCTGGACGAAGACGCAGGCAAGTTTATCGTCTCCGGCGCGCGGCGTTGGCAGGACGAGAATCCGGACGTGCTGGACTTCTCTCAGGTCACCGGCTGCCATATCGACGTCAAGGAGAATAGGTCAGAGGAAAAGCGCAAGGAAACGGACGGCAGAATGATCAGTTACAACCCGCCCCGCTATACGTATTCGTATGACTTTGACGTCGTGATCCATGTGCACAGCCCCTGGTTTGACGAGATCCGGTTCCGGCTCAACAACAGCTCTATCGAAGTCAAGCCCGTTCATGCGCCGTCGGGCTCATTGGCCATCGGCGGGCTCAGACTGCAAACCGGCGGCGGCGGCAGCCACGATCCGCGTCAGAATGTCGCGTACCGCGAGTGCGAGACCCTTGGCGAAGAGATACGCCAGGCTCTAACGCAGGTCCGGCAGGGCGTGCGGGACAGCATCGCCGCAGCCAACGTGCCCAAAATCGCCAAGCAGTGCCCCTGCTGCGGCGCGACTTCCATTCCCGACGCGAACGGCCGCTGCGAATACTGCGGCGGCGCGATGTAATTGCTATATAAAAAACAGGAGGAAAACCCGTGAGAAAAATCATTTCGTTATTTATTGTTCTTGCGTTGCTGATTTGCCTGATTGCTTGCGGCAATAAGAACGGCAACACAAGCGACGATCCGAACCTTGGCTTATGGGTAGCCGTAACCGGTGAAATGTGGGGTCTGTCCGTTGAGGTGGACGATATGTTTGGCGCGGGCTTCACCATCGAGCTCAAGGCGGGCGGCAAGTGCGCGCTGAATGTAGACGGCAGCAAGGCGAACGGCAACTGGACGTTGTCGGGCGGCGCGTTTACGGTCAAAGGCGGCGGCCTTGACAGTAGCGGCCGGCTGGAAAACGGCGTCCTGACGCTGGAAGACGTGATGGGTTTGGGTCTTACGCTCGTTTTCTACAAGAACGGCATCAACCCCGACGCGCCCGCAAGTGCTGACGGCGGCGACACCGGCGTACCCGCGAAAGTTCTGTCCGAGGCGCTCGCCTGGTGGGATGGCGAGTGGTACGGCTATTGGACAGCGGAGTCCGCTTCGGGGAAATACGCGGACGCGAAAGGCGGCGCCCGGGACTGTTATGCCGTTATTGATGTAGATTCCGATGGCGCGGCCGTCATGTATCTGTGGGACGATAAAACAGAAATAGGCACAGTGGAAATAGCCATTGAAGAGTTGGGCGGCGTCGCACCCATGGGCAGCGCTGTCTCTACGGGCGGCGAGGCGTTTGGTGTCCCTCTGGAACGCGCGGACTGGATTCTCATGCCCACCTATGCGGGATATGAAGATTACTGGGGCAACAGTTGGTACGACGACTACATGGAGTTTGAGGGACTCTACGATACCGACGAAGGCTATATGCGTTATACGATTGTCCTGCGGCCGTGGGGTATTCTGTGGGATGACATACCGGAGGGGAAAAGAACGCCGGACTATGACAGTTGGTATGTGGGAGAAAACGCGTATGCCAAGACCATGTATGACGCGCTTTACCAGCCCATAGACGGTGTTTTCATCCACCCGAGACTGCTCGATGGCGCAACTGCCGGCGGCAGCGCCGGCGGCGGAACGGCTTCCGGCGGAGATACCGGTGGCGGTGCGGCGCTGAGTGGGCCGACGGCGGAATATGCCGAGAAAGATACATTTTTTATCCGTTATCCGACGGACACGTTTGAGTTCGATGAGTTTATTCTTCCCCGAATAAAAGCGAAAGACGGGAGCGTCCAGTTCACGATGTTATTGCGTTCGGCTCACATGAACCGGCTCGAGGAGATGACGGCGTTTCTGGACGGCTACAGCGGTTACAGCGGATACAGCAGCGAAACCTTGACTATCGCCGGATTGGCGGCAAGGCGTGTCACCTATGAGGACTGGGGCGACTACTACTCGGAAATTTTTATTGACTTTGGTCATTCGGGAGGGCTTGACGGTTATATTGGCATCAGCATTTCTATCAAGTCAGATAAGGATTTCGCCTCGACATGGACGCCGGAGATAAGGGCGATTCTTGAAACAATCAAGGTAGTACAATAACACACAATGGAGGAAATCACGATGAAGAAAACAATTGCCCTATTGCTGATTTTGATTCTCAGCATGACCCTGTTTGCAGGCTGTGGCGGCAAAACGGAGGAGTCAGTCGATGAGCCGACAAGCGCACCCGAGTTAACGTCCGCGCCCGTGCCGGAAGAAGACCTCGAGGAAGAAGAGGACGCAAACAGAGCGGTCTGGAACGGATTCAGCGTCTCCCTGGTCGACGGTTGGTATGTGGACGGCGAAGGGTTCCAATATTTTGACCTGCGGCAAGAAACGGGCGCTTTTGATGTGCCCCGCTTATCCGTGCGATATTTGGGAGGCGCCGCCATGAGCCCCGCTTGGTATATCGAGGAGAAAGCGTCCCAGGATTGGGTGCAGGAGGAAGGGGAAATCCAATGGGCGGACAACATAACCGTAAACGGCATAGAGTATCTGGTGGCGGCGTTTGCAGGCAACAGATACAAAACATTCTGGCTGTTTGCCGTCCCCGGCGTGCCGGACAAGGACTTTAACCCTGCCGATTCCGCTTACTTGGTCCTGGAATTTGAATGGACCGACTTAACCGGCGCCATGTCCCTGCTCGAGACCGTCAAAATCGACTGGTCCGCCGCTCCTTAAGGGGGCCGTTGTCATGGGCGAAACCCGAAACAATGCGTAATGCACAATGAACCAACCCCCTGAAAGGCCAAACTTTTCAGGGGGCTTGTTTTTGGACTGATGTGAAAACATGGTCAGTATTATAAGGAGCCGGCCATTCTATCGCTAACTGCCGCTGTTGACAAATTCGGCTATATCTTCTAATTTACAGTTCAAAGCGGAACACAGCTTATTTAACGTCTTTGTTTCAATGTTTTCATTTGCTTTCAAACGCCTGATTGTTTTGCTGTCAATACCGCATTGCTCCCTCAAAACATATGTGGAAATCCCCTTCTCTTTCATAACGACCCATAACCTATCAAAAATAATCACAGAAAACCTCCTCAGCTTGACAAGAATCATTATGGGGGTTATAATCGCAAGCATTAAGGGGATATGACCCCCATAATAATGGACGGGTGATACTATGATTGTTGACGCAACGGGAATTGAGTTGACGCCGGGGAATCTCGGGAAGGCTTGTTTGGGCAGCGGTGAACATGAGGGGATCGAGTGCTGCTGCGACGAATGCGATTATCTGATGTGTTGTATCGACGAAGACTATCTGCAAGAATGCAAAGACTGCCAGGATGATAATTGCCACGGGAGTATTAAGCCCGCGTAGGGGCGAACTGTGTTCGCCCGCCGGACCAAGTGAACAATGAAAAATGATTCACTTCGCCAATGATGAATGATGAATACAAAAAATGCCGCTTTCGCGGCATTTTTTGTGGCACCCGGTACGGGAGTCGAACCCGTGTTACCGCCGTGAGAGGGCGGTGTCCTAGGCCTCTAGACGAACCGAGCAAGTGTGCAATGACAATTTTACATAAAACGCGGGCGTCTGTCAATAGCATTAGCAAATAATCTTCATTATCGCCAGCCCCAATAAAATCACGCCGCTCAGCCAGGAGACGTCCAGGCGCAGCTTTTCCGCCGCTTTTTTGCCGAGAAAGCAGCCCAGCGCGATGGCGGCGTAACCAACGATCAGCGAAAAAGCAATCACGGGCAGCGGGTGCGCCCGCGCCAGCCCCGCGCCAAAACCCGCGCCCAAACCGTCCAGCGACAGCGCGACCGCCAGACAGGCCGCCTCGGCGGGGCTCAACACGCGCGAGCCGTCCCAGTCCGCCTTCTCCGGCTCGGCGTACACGTGCAGGATAAAGGTCAGGCTCAAAAACTTAAAGCTGATATTCCTTTCGATCCTGTGCCGACGGATCGCGCGGGCGATCAGACTGTCGCAGAGCTTGATCAACCCCAGCACAAACAAAAAGGCAAAGGTGATCCAGGCCGCCACGCTTGCCGGCAGCACCCCCGCCAGCGCCTTGCCCAAAAACAGGGCCGCGCCCAAGGATGCGGCGCAAATGCCGTTGATGATCTGCGCGGAGAGGAAGGGGATACGGATCCGATTTAAGCCATAGCTGAAACTGGCGGCAAAGGCGTCCAGCGACAGGGCGACCACCAGCAGGGCGGCCTCCGCCAAGGCGGCAGGGGAGAACATACGAAAACCTTCTTTCCTTATACTGTCCCGCAGTAAAAACTCGCTATTGTCATCGTATGCAAAAAAAGAGTGGAGTGTTGAGAGTGGAGAGTGGAGCGAAGGAAATAACGCCATCGGCGTTATAATTACATTCGCAACCCTTTCGGATAATGATTTTTAACAACGCCATTGGCGACCTTACCCAGCCCCAGCGCGCGGCCTTGATAGGCCACGGCGCACCAGCCGGTCGGGAGATTTGTTGGCAGCGTTTCGCCTTGCAGATAGGCCCGCGCCCCATCAAGATCCACCTCCGCCTTGCGCGCAAAGGGCGTCTCCCGCGCCATCAAAGCCAGCGCGTGCGCGGGCACAAAACGGTCGCCGCGCGCCTCACCCTGCAACACACCCGCGCGCAGCAGACGCAGCCCCGCGAGCGAAAACGGCAGCGGCGGCGCGGCCAGCACCCGCCCGTCGGGCAGATAAGTAATGTGCAGATCCGGCGGCAGGATCAGATTCTCCTCCGAAAAACGGGAGTAAACCGGACAGGCGTCTTCAAGAGACAAAGGCGTGGCTGTGGGGACGGTTCTCTGTGTCGCTGCCGCGTAGGGGCGATTATCAATCGCCCGCATAGAACCGTCCCCACAGTCACGCCGCTCCAGCACCGCCGCAAACTGCCCCTCGCCGGGCGAGGTATGCGGATAGAGCCGATGGGTCGTGACAAGCGAAAAATCGGTCCGCTCCCGCAGGAAATTCTCCACGACGTCCTCGTTTTCCTCGCGCGAGAAGGTGCAGGTGGCGTAGACCAGCCGTCCGCCGGACTTGAGCGTGCGAGCGGCGGCGGAAAGGATCTTGCTCTGCCGTCGGGCGCAGGCACATACCTGGGCGGGCGACCAGTGCGCGATCGCGGCGGGGTCCTTGCGAAACATACCCTCGCCCGAGCAGGGCGCGTCCACCAGCACGCGGTCAAAGGCCTCCGGCAGGGCCCGCGCCAACGCTTCGGGCTCCATCTGCGTGACGACCGCGTTGGTGATCCCCAAACGCTCGATGTTGCCGAGCAGTACCTTCGCGCGGGACGCTGACACCTCATTGGCCACCAGCACACCCGACCCCTGCAGCTTGCCCGCGATCTGCGTGCTCTTGCCGCCCGGCGCGGCGCAGAGGTCCAGCACGTTCATGCCCGGTTCCACCTCCAGCAACTCCGCCGGCAGCTGCGCCGAGGCCTCCTGTAAATAATACAGCCCCGCCGCGTGCAGGGGGTGACGGCCGGACGATAGCTCGGGCGGCACAAAGAACCCCTCGGGGCAGACGCCGTTCGGCACAAGCGCGGCCCCCGCCAGATACTCCAGCCCGTGCGAGTCCGTCTTGGCCGTGTTGATGCGCAGCGACGGTGCGGGCGTCCTGTCCATGGCGGCCAGATAAGCGGGGAAATCATGCCCCAGCTCATCCTTCATGCGGCCTGAAAATGCAATTGGCAGAGACACCATAATGTCATTGCGGGCCCGGGGTCCCTACCAAGTCCGCAGACTTGGTGGGGTGGAGTGACCCGCAATCTCGCCTTTCGCGGTGACCATTCCCCATAGTCTATAAATCAAA
>WRCT01000063.1 GCA_009783775.1 Clostridiales bacterium
CTGCACTTTGCGATCCGCGAGGGCGGCCGCACCGTGGGCGCGGGCGTCGTGGCGTCGGTTGTGGAATAATGTACAAATTACAATGTACAATGTACAATGAATGAAAAAACTGCCTGCGGCAGTTTACAATGAGAGGGGCGACCGCGGGTCGCCCTTCCTTCATTGTAATTTGTACACTGTACATTGTACATTATGAAAGGGTTACTGCGTAACCCTTTCAATCCGCGCGCCGAGGGCTTGGAGCTTGCCTTCCATATCCTCATAGCCGCGGTCGATATAGCCGATGTTGTGGACTTTTGAGACGCCTTGCGCCGCGAGCGCGCCTATGATCAGCGACGCGCCGGCGCGCAGGTCGGTGGCGGACATATCACCGCCGCGCAGGCGTTCCACGCCCTTGACCTTTGCGACGCGCTTGGCGACGACAATGCTCGCGCCCAGGCGGCGCAGTTCCTTGGCATGGTTGAACCGGCTCTCGAAGATGTTTTCCGTCACGACCGACGTGCCCTGCGCGCGGCAGAGATAGGCCATCATGGGCTGTTGCAGATCGGTGGGGAACCCGGGGTAGACCATGGTCTTGATATTGCAGGGGCGCGGCCGGCCGTCCATGGATACGCGCAGGAAGAAATCATAACCGTCGTCGCCCTCGCGCACGCGCGCGCCGCTCTCCATGAGCTTGGCGGTGACGGCTTCCATATGTGTGGGGATCACGTTTTTGATGATCACGTCGCCCTGTGTGGCGGCGGCGGCAATCATGTAGGTTCCGGTTTCGATCTGGTCTGGAATGACCGAATAGGAGCAGCCGTGCATTTGGGGCACGCCGGTGATGCGGATCATGTCCGTGCCCGCACCCTTGACTTTAGCGCCCATCATGTTTAGGAAGTTCGCCACGTCGACGACGTGCGGTTCCTTGGCCACGTTGCAAAGCACGGTCTGGCCCTCGGCCTTGCACGCCGCCAGCATGACATTGACCGTCGCGCCGACGGAGACGACGTCGAAGAAAATCTCCGCGCCGCGCAGCCGATTGCATTGCGCGCGCAGTATATTGCGCGACTCGTCCAGATAGATCTTCGCGCCCAAGGCGCGCATACCCTTGAGGTGCTGGTCGATGGGCCGCGTGCCGATCACGCAGCCGCCGGGCAGCGCCAGCTCCACTTCGCCGTAGGTGCCCAGCATGGCGCCCAGCAGGTAGTAGGAGGCGCGCATGGCGCTGACCTCGGAGAAGGTCGCGTCCGTGCCCTTGATCGTCGTGGGGTCGATGCGCATCGCGGCGCCCTCGGTATAGTCCACGGCCGCGCCCAGGCCGGTCAGAATGTTCTTTAAGCCGCGCACGTCCGCGATACGCGGCAAGTTTTCCAGAACGCAGGTCTCGCCCGCCAGGATCGCGGCGGGGATAATCGCGACGGCGGCGTTCTTCGCGCCGCTGATGGTCACCGTGCCGGCCAGCGGTTTCCCGCCGTTTATGCTAAAATATTGGCTCATAGGAATCTCTTTTCCTTGATTTTGTCATTCTGAGCGTAGCGAAGAATCTTGATGTATGGCCTTTTTAGATCCTTCTCTTCGCTCAGGATGACAGTTTTTTGAGGCGTCCTGCTCCAGTGTATAAGAACCGGTGCCTTTCGTCAAGTCAAACCGTGGGTCATATAGTATTCGCGCAGGGTGCCGTCCCGCGTCCAAAGCAGGAGCAGCTCGTCGACCAGGCGCAGCAGCGTGCGGTTTTGCGCGCGCGCCACGGCATGGTATTCGATCTTGCCGATCTCTGTCTCGTGCAGCTGCAACCCGGGGTCCCCCATGCGCATGGCCTGCAAACGCGGCAGGCAGAGCGCGTCTAATGTGCCCGCGCGCAGGGCGACCATCATATCGTAATACGCGGCGTAGGGTAGAATCAGGATCTCCGGCTCGACTTCGGACTCGAAGGCAATCAGCAGGCTCTCCGCCTCGGTGTTTGCCAGCACGCCAATGCGCGCCTCCGCCAGCTCGCGCGCCGGATCATAACAGAGCAGGACGCAGGGGTCGGTGTAAAACGGACGCTCCGACGCGATATACGCGCTGCCGGACAGGCTTGTCTTGCTGATGAAGGCCATGTCGATCCGCCCGTCGGCAAAGAGCCAGCGGATTGTCTGGCGCGTGACGGGCACGAGCTGCACGGTTTCGGGGTCCTCGAAAAGCACGTTTGACAGGGCGCGGGCAAGGTCCGCCTCCAGCCCGATGCCGTCGCGGTTTAAGCCGGGCAGGTTTTCGTCCAAACCGACGCGCAACACGCCGTTTGCGCGGATCTGAGCCACCTCCGCGCTGCCCAAATAGGTGCTCTGCGGCTGCCAGGACGACAGGAGGAACGAAAGCGCGAGCACGATAAAAAAGCCGTATAGGATCGGCTTGACGGGCAGGCGTTCCTGCCAGCCCTCGCGCAGCAGACGGCGCCGTTTTGGGCCCTGCACTTCCTTGTTGAAACGGGTTTCCATATCAATTCATAGTATACCAAAAAACAATGTCCCTGAAAAGGCCTATACAAAACTAACATTATTCGGTAGAATACTATTAGTTTTAGATTCCAGACGCCAGATTCCGGATTCCAGGTCGCTCACGCGGGGAGAGTGCTTATGAGATTGTTTATTGCGATTCCGTTGCCGAAGGATATCCAAAAAGCCATATGGGGGATACAGGAAGCGTTTCGGGCGGGGTGCGCGTCCGGCGATTTTGTGCCGGAGGGCAACCACCATATCACGCTGCGCCTTTTGGGCGAGAGCGACGCGCTTTTGGATATCGCGGCCGCCATGCGCCAGGCGGTGCGCGACGCGCGGCCCTTTACGCTGCGGCTGGGCGGGCTAGGCTCCTTCCCGCGCGGGCGGACCGAGACGGCTTTTTTGTCTGTGGGCGGCGATAACCGCGAGCTTTCCCGCCTGTACGCGACCCTGGACTCCGCGCTGTGGGAGGCCGGTTTCGCGCGCGGCGGACGGTTTACGCCGCATATTACGCTGGGACGGCGCGTTGCGCGAGACAGTGGACAGTGGTCAGTGGTCAGTGGTCAGTCCGCTTTCCGCGTGAACAGCATTGTCCTTTTTGAAAGCAAACGAATAAACGGAAAAATGGTTTATACACCCGTCCACACAGAGACCTTCTGACCACTGACCACTGACCACTGTATCGGAGGTTGCTATGTCCCAAATCGAGATCCTGTCCGGCCGGGCGGGCGCGGGCAAGACCCGCAAGGTGCTGCGCCGCGTAAAGGAACATATGGACCGCGGCGAGCCGGTCTTTTTGCTCGTGCCGGAGCAGTCGACATTCGAGGCCGAGCGCGCGCTGGCGGAGTTGGCGGGCGGTTTGGTCGGCGCGGAGGTCTATGGCTTTGGCAGGCTCTGCGAGCGGATCCTGCAGGCGGCGGGCAATGTGACGCCCACCCTCTCCCGTCAGGGGCGGGTGATGGTTATGCGGCGCGTGATCGGGCAAAACGAGCGCAAGCTCACCCTTTTCGCGCGCGCGGCCAAAACGCCCGGGTTTGCCGAGCGCATGGACGAGCTGGCCTGCACCCTAAAGAAAAGCAACATTACGCCCGAGGCGCTGGCGGCCGCCGTGGAAAAACTGGAGCCGCAGTCGCAGCTGGCTATGAAACTCTCGGACATCGGCTTGCTCTATGCCGCGAGCGAGGCTTTTTTGGCGCCGCGTTATCTGACGGAGGACGACGGGCCGACGGCCGTGCTGTCGCTGCTGCCGACGTCTTTTCTGGCGGGGGCCTATGTCTATGTGGACGGGATCGACAACCCCTCGCACCAGATGTTTTCCCTGCTGGCTGCCATCGTCCGCTGCGCGGCCCGCGTGACCTTTACACTGCGGCTGGACGAAGAAAACGCGCCGCTCTTTGCGCCCGATCAGCGGATCTTTGAGCGCCTGCGGGTGCTGGCGGCCGAGCAGGCCATTCCCCTCTCCCATACGCCGCTGACCGAATCGGAGCCCCACCCCACCCCCGCGCTGGCGCATTTGGAGCGGTATCTCTTCGCGGGCAGCGGGCCCGCGTTCGCGGGCGAGGCGAGGGCCGTCACCCAAACGGCGGCGAGCACACCCTATGAGGAAGTTGAGTTTCTGGCGGAGCAGATTCTGTCTCTGGCGCGCAAAGGCACGCGCTACCGCGATATGGCCGTGATCGCGGGCGATGTGGAGGCCTATGCGCCCCTGATTGCCCGCGCCTTCGCGCTGCGGGGCATTCCCCTGTTTTATGACGCCAAGCGGCCCATTTTAGGCCACGCGGCGGCGGAGCTGCTGCTGGCCGGCGTGGCGGCCGTGGCGCAGGGCTACCGCGCGGAGGATATCCTGCGGGTCCTAAAGAGCGGGTACAGCGGCTGTGCGCGCGAGGATATCGAGGTTTTTGAGAATTACATTCTGCGCTACGGGGTGACCGGCGGCGAGATGAAACGCCCCTTTGCCTTTGGCGAGGTGCCTGAGATTGCCCAGGCCGTGCGGGCCCGGATCATGGCGCCGCTGACCGCCCTGCATGAGGGGCTGCGTCACCCGACTGTCGCCGCAAAGGCCGAAGCGGTCTATGACTTTTTGGTACAATTGAAACTGGCCGAGCAGTTGCAGGAGCAGGCACGAGCCCTGCTGGCGGCGGGTGAGAAGAGCGCGGCCCAGGTCAGCGCGCAGGTGTGGAACGCGATCGTCACCCTGCTCTCTCAGCTGCATACCATCATGGGCGAGGAGCGTATCAGTATGCGCGACTTTTCGGCCGTGCTGGCCGAGGGCGTGCGCGGCTATGACGCGGGCCTGCTGCCCGGCACGGCGGACCAGGTGCTTTTGGGCGATGTGCGTCGTACGCGCGTCGGCAAGCTGGATACGCTCTTTGTGGTGGGTTGCCGCGAGGGCGCGCTGCCACGCGCGTTTAGCGACGACGCGCTCTTGAATGACCGCGAGCTGAATCGCATGGAGGAGAGCGGCCTGACGGTTTGGGACGGGTCGCAACTGCTCGCGCAGAGCGACAGGCTGGCGCTTTACACCGCGCTGTGCAAGGCGCAGCGCCGCTTGTTTTTCTCCTATGCTTTCGCGAGCGGCGGGGAGACGCTCGCCCCCTCCCCCCTGCTGGGGCGCGTGCGCGGGCTGCTGCCTAATGCAATCCATCAAACGGCGTTGGGCGGGGACGAAAGCTGGCCCGCCTGTCAGCGCACGGCCTTTCACGCGCTGGCGCTTGCGGTGGAAAAACAGCGGCGCGGCGAGGGGGAATCCCCGCTGCTGCCCGCCCTGCTGGATTATTTTTCGGGTACGGAATATGAACCGCGTGCCCAACGCATTTTGAACGGGGAGGCGCTGCGTCTTTCGCCGCCGCCCTTTGACAGGGAAACGGTGGACGCGATGTACGGCGGTCTGGAGAAGGCCAGCGCCTCGCGGCTGGAGCGGTTTGCCAAGTGTCCCTTTGCCCATTTCGCGCAATACGGTTTGGGCGCCAAAGAGCGGCCCGAGGCGGAGGAAAAACCGGCGGACGAGGGCAGTTTTCTGCATGACGCGCTGGACGCCTTTATCCGGCAGGCCGCGCTGGACGGCAAAGATTTGCTCACCCTGTCCGACGAGGAGGCGGAGGCCATGCTGCGGGAGATTGCGGAAAACCTGCACCGCGCGCACAAGGGCGGCTTGCTGCTGCGCGACGACAGCCTGCGCGAGGCCCTGTTTTTGCGAATGGAGGCGCTGACGCAAAGCGTTTTCAGCCTGCTCTGTCATCTGCGGGCGGGGCGGTTTGTTCCCCTGGCCACGGAACTGCGTTTCGGGTACGCGGAGGGTCTGCCGCCCGTGGTGCTGACGCTGGCGGACGGCAGGCGGCTGGCGTTGCAGGGAAAGATCGACCGTGTGGATACGGCCCAATCGGAGGGGGAGAGACTGGTCCGCGTGGTGGACTATAAGCGCAGCGAGCATACGCTCAAGGCGCCCGAGCTGGCCGACGGCACGGCGCTGCAGCTGCCCCTCTATCTGGAGGCGGCCACGCGCGGCGAAGAGCGGGCGGCGGGTATGTATTATATGTCGCTGACGCCCGACTTTCCCGACGACTTAACCAGCGACGGCCGGACCGCGCCGCAAGCCGAGGAGACACAGGGCGAAGGGGCGCTGCCCACGCGTTTGCTGGTCGGCATGACGGACAGCAGCCCCGAGACGATCGCCGCCTCCGACAGCGGCTTTGCCGATAAATCGACGGTGATTGGTCAGCTGGCCAGAAACAAGAACGGCAAACTCAAGGCCTCGGACGCATTGGCGACACAGCAGGAATTGCAAAAGGTGCGGCGCATTGCAAAGCAGGTGGCGGCGCGGTTGGCGGAGGACATTTTGCGCGGGGAGGCGGCCGTTTCGCCTATGAAGGGCGGGTGCAAGCATTGCGCCTATGGCAGCCTGTGCCGCTTTGACAGCCGACTGCCGGACTGCCGCGAGCGAAAGAAAGCGGATGTAAAATGGAAGACCCTGCTGGCGCGGGAGGAGGTGAGCCTCCATGATTAACTGGACGGACAACCAACGGGCCGCGATCGAGACGCGGGGTAATCTGCTGGTATCGGCGGCGGCGGGCGCGGGCAAGACGGCGGTATTGACCGAGCGTGTGGTCTCCCTTGTGCTGGCCGGCACGGGCATTGACCGCGTTTTGGTGCTGACCTTTACGCGCGCCGCAGCGGCGGAGATGAAGGAGCGCATTTCTCAACGTCTCGATGAAACGTTGAGAAATGCGCAGATTCCAGATTCCAGATTCCAGATTCCAGAAAAGCTGGCAGCTTATCTGCGCGAGCAGATCGATATGCTGTCGGGGGCGAGCATTTCCACGATCGACTCGTTTTGCGATAAGGTGGTTTCGCGGCACTTTCATCTGGTGGGGCTGTCCCCCTCCGCCCGCACCGTGGACGAGACGCAGAGCGCGGTGCTGCGCGCGGCCGCGCTGGAGGAGAGCCTGTTGGATTGCGCGGGCAACCGGCCCGAGACCTATCGGCTGCTGGTCGGCGCCTTCGGGGACAAAAAGCGTTTGGCGGAGCAGATCGCCGAGCTGACCCGTTTTTTGCAAACGCAGCCGGAGCCGAAACGGTGGCTTTCCGAGCTGGTAGAAGGGCTGGACGATCCGGCGCGGGCCGAGGCCATGCAGGCGGCGTATCTGGCCGGCTTAAAGGAGGAGCTGCGGCAGCAATTAGAGCAGGTGCGCGCCATGCGCGATTCCCTGCCGTCCGGTTTTGAAAAGCTGAGCGCGCACATCGACACGGAACTGCCTCGGTTATGGGACACGTTGGAACGGGAGACCCCGGCGCGCTACGCGGACGCGCTGGATATGACATTTGAGGACGCGCCCGACTCGAAGGGCTGCGACGAGGCCATCAAAAAGCGTATGCTGGGCGCGCGCACCGAGCTGAGAAACCTGGTCCGGACGCAGTGCAGGAAATGCCGGCGCGCCCTTTATAATTTCCCGCGCGCGCAGGAGCTCGGGGCGCAGGTGACGCGTGCGCTCTGTGAGGAGACGCAGTCTTTTCTTGCGGTCTACCGTGCGCACAAGCACGAGGAAAACGCGCGCGACTACGGGGATTTGGAGCATTACGCGCTGGAGATTTTGCAGCGGCCCGAGGTGGCCGAGGAATACCGCCGCCGCTATGAGGCGATCATCATCGACGAGTATCAGGACAGCAACCGTGTGCAGGAGCGCATTCTGGCGGCCATCCGCCGGCCGGACAACCTCTATTATGTGGGCGATGTGAAACAGTCCATCTACGGGTTTCGGCAGGCCGACCCCTCCCTGTTTTTGGAGAAGGCGCGCGACTTTCGCGGCGAGGCCGGACAGGTCGTGCACTTGAACGCGAACTTCCGCAGCACGCGGGCCGTGATCGACGCCGTCAACCGCGTCTTTGAGACCATTATGCTGGGTGAGGACGGTTTGGCGTATGACGCGGACGCGGCCCTGCACTTGGGTCGGGAACCGAAGGAGGGGGAAGACGCGGGGACCTGTGAGCTGCACCTGATTGAAACGGAGGCGGGAGATCCGGACGAGGACTTGACCGCCGCCGAGGCGGAGGCCCTGTTCGCGGCAAAGAAAATACGGGAGCTGATGGACCGGCACGCGTATCAGTTCAAGGACTTTGTGGTTCTTTTGCGCACGTCCACCCATATGCGTGCCTGGGCGCAGACCTTGGCGGCGGCCGGTATCCCCTGTTTTGTTCAGCTGACGGGCGGGTATTTTGACGCGATCGAGGTGCAGGTGCTCGAGAACCTGCTGCGCGTGCTGGACAACCGCAGGCAGGATATCCCCCTGCTGTCCGTGCTGCGTTGCGGCTTTGGCGGCTTTTCCGACGCGGAGCTGGTTAAGATCCGGCAAGCGGATAAAGAGGGAAATTTTATTGACTGCCTGCTGAAGTGTAGGGCGGGGGCGGGCGTTCGCCGTGTTGAGAAGTTTTTAGCGTGGCTGGACAGGCTTTACGAGCAATCGAAGATCAAACCCGTGGCGGAGTTGATCGCGGATATATTGGACGAGACCGCATACTATGAGGAGATGGGCGCCATGCCCGGCGGGGCGCAGCGGCAGGCGAACTTAAACGCGCTGGTGGACAAGGCCAGGGCCTTCGGCGACGCGGGCGGGTTTGGCGTGCATGGGTTCTTGCGCTATATGGCCGAGGCGAAAAAGTCGGCGAATGTGGGGGCCAGCCCGACCGACACGGGGGACGTCGTGCGGATCATGACCGTGCACAAGGCAAAGGGTCTGGAGTTTCCCGTCGTTTTTTTGGGCGGGCTGGGGCAAAAGTTCAGCAGCCAGGACAGCAGGAAATCCATGCTGGCGCATTCGGATTTGGGCTTGGGTCTCAAGCTCATCGACCGGCGTGACGGCGTGACGCGGGACAGTATGCAGCGCGCCGTGATCCTGGCCGCCGAAAAGCGGGCGCAGTGGCAGGAGGAAATGCGCGTGCTCTATGTGGCCATGACGCGCGCACGCGCGCGGCTGTATCTGATCGGCAGCCTAAAGAACGCCGCAGACGAATTGGCCAACCCGCCGTTTTTGACCGCGCAGACGATCGCCGGCGCGAACAAGTTTCTCACTTGGCTGCGGCTGGCGTTTGCCGGCCAGCCCAATGCCTTTGTGCACACCGGGGCGGACTTGGCGGACGCCGAGCCCGCGCCCCTTGCGCCCCTGTCGGCGCAGGATACGCAGAATCTGTCCGCCGCGCTGGCCGCGCACCTGAACTGGCGTTATCCGCATGAGGACGTGACGGGCCTGCCGAACAAGCTGTCCGTGTCCGCGCTCTCGGATTCGGAGCCGACTTTCGCGCAGCCCGTCTTTGCCGCGCCGAAGGAGACCGCCGCGTCACGCGGTAC
>WRCT01000064.1 GCA_009783775.1 Clostridiales bacterium
GTTTGGGAAACGCGGAACGGCCCGATATGTAGGACAGAAAAAAGAGCGCATCCTTGAGCAACCAAAGCAACGCCGGCGTGATCATAAACAATCCCCCCCGCCTGCAGGGTATGCGGGCGGGGGTAAAATGTGTCTGTCCGGCTGTAGCAACTTCAAGGCGTGAATGGCATGCTTGACACAGAAAGGGCGAAAGAAATTGTCTTTTATTGCTGTATAATGTATAATCTGGAGCGAAATGAGTAAAGGAGGGAGCATTGTGCATGTGGTACGCGCATAGTCTCCCGGATCAACCCAAGAGTGATTGGCAACTTCTCAAAACACACCTGCAGGATGTGGGGGCGTTGGCCGGGCGATTCGCCGCTGTTTTTGACGCGCAATCCTGGGGACAAATCTGCGGAATGCTGCACGACGCAGGCAAGTACACCTGCGCTTTTCAGCGCCGCTTAGAAGGTGACCCGAAGCGCGTAGATCATTCCTCCGAAGGTGGCCGCATCGCGCTAGACCGGTATGGGAAGGGACTGGGCCGCTTGCTCGCCTACGCCGTGCTTGGGCACCATGGACATCTGCCCAATGCGGGCAGCACGCAACAAAGTTCCTCCCTGGAACAGCGCCTGCACGCCTACCCTGTCAGCAAATCTAGCTTTTTCGAGGAATGTGCATTGCCCGACTTGGCAGCCCTTCCGCAACACATGGTGCCCCGCACAGGATTTGAACGCGCTTTTTTTGTGCGAATGTTGTTTTCATGCTTGGTGGACGCCGATTGCTTGGACACAGAGCGGTTTATGGATCCCGACAAGGCTGCGCTTCGCGCCTTTCCAGATGTTGACACTGAACGCCAGGCGCTGCGCCGTTGCAAAACGGCGTTGGACGCACACCTGACACAAATCGCAAAAAGGGCTGAGGATACCAACGTCAACCGCCAGCGCGCCGGGGTGCTGGCGGCCTGCCGCGCCGCCGCTTCCCATGCGCCCGGCTTATTCGCACTCACCGTACCTACAGGTGGCGGAAAAACCTTATCTTCCATGGCATTTGCGTTGGGTCATGCGCTGACCCATGGACAGCGGCGGATCCTGTACATATCGCCCTTCACCTCCATCACAGAGCAAACCGCCGGTGTATACCGTTCCATCTTTGGCCCAAATGCCATATTGGAGCACCACAGCGCGGTGGATACGGCATACAAAAACGAGGACGACGAATACGATGATCGCCTGCGCCGGCAACTGCAGCTGGCCACCGAGAACTGGGCCTCCCCCATCGTGGTTACCACCGCAGTCCAATTTTTCGAATCGCTGTTCGCGAGCCGGAAATGGCGTTGCAGAAAGCTGCACAACATCGCGGGCAGCGTGATCGTGTTAGACGAGGCCCAGACGTTGCCCGACGCGCTGTTGCTGCCTACCCTGGCAGCTCTGGATACCCTCTGCGCTCAATACGGGTGCACGGTGGTGCTGTGCACTGCCACCCAGCCTGCGCTGGACGGTTGGTGGCCGGGCAAGGTTATTCCGCGCGAGATTATACCGGATTCCGGGGCTCTTTACCGGGCATTGCGCCGCACACAGGTCTTTCAGTTGGGCATATTGGACTTAGAGCAGGTCGCGCAACAGCTGTGCGCACATCCGCAAGCCCTGTGCATCGTATCCACGCGGGCGCGGGCCAGGATGCTGTACGGGTTGCTGCAGGATCAGCCAAACGTCTATCACCTAAGCGCGCGTATGTGCGCCGAACACCGCCATCAGGTGCTGGAAAAAATCCGTGCACATCTGAAATCCGAAGAACCATGCCTGGTGGTTTCAACGCAGCTGATCGAGGCCGGTGTTGACGTGGATTTCGCAGCCGTGTATCGAGAAATCGGCGGCATCGACGCCATTGCCCAGGCGGCAGGCCGTTGCAATCGCGAGGGAAGGCGGGCCGAGGGCCCGGTATACGTGTACCGGCCTGCCGAGGGCCTACCCAAGGGCTGGGTCTCGCAGTGCGCAGCAGTGACTGACACTGTGCTCTCACAGTACAAGGATCCTCTTTCGTTGGAGGCGGTACGCGCGTATTCACAAAAGCGGTACGCGCTGCACGGCAAGGAGGCGTTAGACGAGCACAACATCCTCTCCGATCTCAACGGACGAGAGGTCGCCAGACAACTGCGCTTTGAATTCCGCGACATCGCGGGAAAATATAAATTGATTGAAGACACCGGGGGAAATGTATATATACCCTATGGCAAAGAAGGAAAGCGCCTGGTGAACGAGCTGTACGACACCGAGCCTGAGAACCGTGGCCTGTTGGCTCGCGCTCTGCAACGGTACAGCGTGGGCTTGTATCCGCAAGAATATCAAAAAATGCTGGCCGCCGGCTGGATTGACGTGGTGGATGATCTGTATCCGATACTAATCCCAGCATTAGCAGAGAAGGGAGGATATTACTGCGAAAAGATTGGCCTGAAGCCCCTGGACACTCAAATGGAAACCGCACAGCTTACCTATTAGATTACACAAATGAAAGGAGTGAACCAATTGGGCTTTGGAATTCGGCTGAGGGTTTGGGGCGACCGCGCGTGCTACACCCGGCCCGAGATGAGGGCGGAACGCGTCACCTACGACGTGATGACGCCCTCGGCGGCGCGGGGCATTTTGGAAGCCATTCATTGGAAACCCTCGATCCGCTGGGTGGTGGACCGCATCCATGTGCTGAACGAGCCAAAGTTCGATACCTTTCGCCGCAACGAGGTGGGTAGTTTGATGGCCGGTAGCACCGCTCGCAGCGCAATGAAGAGGGGCGAACCCGGCAGTCTGCGCCAGGAGATCACCGAACATCGCCAGCAGCGTGCCACCTTGATGCTTCGCGATGTGGCGTACATAATCGAAGCGCATTTTGAGATGACCGACAAGCGGGGCCCGGACGATAACCCGGAAAAGCACTACAACATCGTGCTCCGGCGCGCCCGCGAAGGGCAGGCCTTCCGCACGCCCTGCTTGGGTTGCCGTGAGTTTGCCGCCCACTTTGCGCTGCTGGAGGTGGGTGAGCCTCTACCGCCCAGCGCGCTGCGCGGCGAGCGCGATCTTGGCTGGATGCTGCAGGATATCGACTACGAAAACGGAAACGCACCACTGTTTTTTCGCCCTGTGCTGCGCGATGGCGTCATGGACGTGCCCAGGCTCGGCCGAAGGGAGGCAGGCGCATGATTCTGCAATCGCTGGCCGCTCTATACGACAGGCTGCTGGCCGACCCGGAATCCGACGTTGCGCCGCCGGGATACTCGTTTGCACCGGTGACCCATGCGCTGGAGCTGAATGACGACGGCAGGGTTGTTGGCGTCATGCCCTTGGTGAGGGAAGCGCCCGGCGGCAAGGGAAAAAAATTGGTGAACCCACAGATGCTGCTGCCGGAGCGGTACAAACGTACCGTGGGCGTTGAACCCAACTACTTATCAGACAACAGCGGCTACGTGTTAGGACACGACGCAAAGGGCAACCCTGAGCGCAGCGCAAAAACGCACACCGCCTTCATCGAATTGCACGTTCGCCTGCTGGAGGGCGTAGACGACCCCGGTGCGCAAGCGCTGCTCCGCTTCCTGCGAAGCTGGCGGCCCGAGATGCTCGATGAACCGCTGTTTGACATCGAGCGCGAGGCGATCCTGGCGGGCGGCAATCTGGTGTTCTTTCACCAAGACGGGTTCTTGCACAACCGGCCTCCACTGCGCGACGCCTGGATGCACGCGCAGGGCACGAAGGAAGCTTCCGCGGAGGCGCAATGCTTGATTAGCGGAGGGGTCGGCCCCATTGCGAAGGTGCATCCTGCCATCAAGGGTGTAGTGGGGGCGCAGGCAGTTGGGGCAGCCCTCGTATCCTTTAACAAGCCGGCATTTACCTTCTTTGGCAAGGACCAGGGAGAAAACGCCCCCGTATCCGAGCAGGCAGCTTTCGCCTACACCACCGCGCTCAACCACCTGATCTCCTCCCGCGCCGACGAAAGACGCCGTACCCAGTGCATGCGCATCGGCGATGTCACACAGGTCTTTTGGGCGGAGACCTACGCACCTGCGGAAGAAGACTTGCTTGCCGCGTGGAGCGATCCCTCCGCCGCTTTCACGGAAGCCCCGGCGGACGGCGCGCAAACGAAATCCCGCATCGACGGGGCATCGCAGCAACTGATGCGGGATGCGCTTCGCCGTCTGCAGCGCGGCCAGTTGCTTGTGGAATTGCACCTGAACGAAGCGGTGCGCATGCACCTGCTCGGCCTGGCCCCCAACGCCGCGCGGCTCTCGATCCGCTACTACTGCGTAAACACTTTCGGCGAGCTGGCGCGCCTGGTCGCCCAGCATCACAGCGATCTGGAGATCGTTCGCGGGCCGAAGGACCCGGAATTCCTGGCCCCGTGGCAAATCCTGCGGGAAACCGCCGTCCAAGGCGAGAGTAAAAATATCCCCCCAACCTTGGGCGGGGCGCTGATGCGGGCGATCTATACCGGGCAGGCGTACCCGCACAACCTGTATGCGGCCATCCTAATCCGCGTGCGCGCCGATAAAGCGGTGAATCGCACGCGAGCGGCGGTGATCAAGGGATACTTGTTGCGCCGCGCCCGGCTCGCACAACATGATACCAAGGAGGAGGCGATCACATTGGCACTGAACGAGACATGGAACAACCCCGGGTACCTGATGGGCCGGCTGTTCGCGCTGCTGGAAAAAGCGCAGGTGGATGCCCTTGGCGGCAACGTGAACGCCACCATCAAGGATCGGTACTTCGGCGCGGCTTCGGCCACTCCTAATACGGTATTTCCGCTGCTGCTCCGCCTTTCACAACACCATCACGCCAAAGTCAAGGGCAACTACATCGAACGGGAAATCCAAAAGGTGCTGTGGATGATACAGGTGGACGAGGCAAAGCCCCTTGCCTTCCCCGCCATGTTGGACATGGACGAGCAGGGCCTGTTTATGCTGGGGTACTACCAGCAAAAGCAAGCGCTGTACACCAAGCGCGGCGCGGCGCAAGACGATGCCGATCCAAACGACACACAGGATGAGGAGGATGAGGTATGAGCCTGCAAAACCGGTATGAGTTCGTGCTGTATTTTGATGTAATCAACGGCAATCCCAACGGAGATCCTGACGCGGGCAACCTTCCCCGGATTGATCCGGAGACCGGCCGGGGCTTGGTATCCGACGTTTGCCTCAAGCGCAAGGTGCGCAACTACGTGGAATTGGTGAAGGAAGATTCCGACGCGCATCACATCTACGTTACAGAAGGCGCGGTGCTCAATAAAAAGCACCAAGAAGCCTATGATGCGCTGGGCATCAAGCCCGAAAAGGGAGCGGCGCGCAAAGACGTGACCGAGTGGCTCTGTGGACACTTCTACGATGTGCGCACATTTGGCGCGGTGATGAGCACCGAAATCAACGGCGGCACGGTGCGCGGCCCCGTGCAGTTCTGCTTTGCCGAATCGGTGGACCCCATCGTGCCGCAAGAGATTACCATCACACGCATGGCCGTTACCAATGAAAAAGATTTAGCTAAGGAACGCACGATGGGGCGAAAATCCATCGTACCCTATGCCCTCTATCGTGCGGAAGGCTTTGCTTCCGCACCTCAAGCGCAGCGCACCGGTTTTTCTGAAGACGACCTAGCACTGCTTTGGAGCGCGTTGATCAACATGTTCGATCATGACCGCTCCGCTGCCCGCGGCCGGATGGCAGCGCAAAAGCTATACGTGTTCCGCCACGATAGCGCGCTAGGCAATGCGCCGGCCCACAAGCTGTTTTCGCTGGTGACTGCCGAGCGCGTCCACCCGTCGGAACCTCCCCGTTCCTTTGCCGATTACCGTGTGTCGGCAGCGCCGGCGCCAACGGGAGTGACGCTGCTGGAGTTGCTGTGAGCATGTCTCCTGAGGAGTATCTGCCGATCTCGGGCTTGCAACACTATGCTTTTTGTCCCCGACAATGGGCGCTGATCCACCTGGAGGAGCAATGGCAAGAAAATGCCCTGACCGCCGAGGGGCGTGCGCTGCATGACGCCGCCCATGATGCCAACTTCACGGAGTCCCGGGCCGGGCTGGTTATTGCCCGCAGTCTTTGGCTCTCCTCGGCACGCTTGGGCCTGGTGGGCGTGAGTGATGTAGTGGAATTCCATGCGGATGCCGCCGGCATCCCACTGCCCGGCAGGCGCGGCGCACATCGACCTTATCCCATCGAATACAAGCGGGGCAAGCCAAAGGCCGGCAACTACGATCGCCTGCAGCTTTGCGCCCAGGCTCTCTGCCTGGAAGAGATGACCGGTTGCGCTATCCCGGAAGGAGCATTGTATTATGCAGCCATACGCCGCAGAGAAGCCGTGACGTTGGACGAAGAGCTCCGCCGTGAAGTGCAAGACTGTACGCAAGCGATGCACGAGGCCTATCGATCCGGAAGGACGCCCGCAGCACAACCTCGCCCTGTCTGCAAAAACTGTTCGTTGCTGGATCGTTGCCTGCCTGGTTTGTCCGGCTCAGCACAGCGCTACAACGAGCGTACGATCCAAACCATGTTGGACGAGGAGGGATAGCCGTGCGGCGCATGCTGAATACCCTATTTGTGACCACACCCAATGCGTACCTAACGCTGCAGAACGAAACGCTATGTGTGTTGCTCGACGATGAAGTGAAGCTGCGCGTACCCCTTCTCAACTTGGAGGGCGTCGTACAGTTTGGCTACCCTGGGGCCAGTCCGGCACTGATGGGCCAATGTGCGGAGCGGAAAATCGCAATGACTTTTTTGACCGCGAGCGGCAGGCCCCTGGCACAGCTGGTGAGCCCATCGCCCGGCAACGTGCACCTTCGCCGCGCACAGTACCGCCTGGCAGACGATCCGGAACGTTCCGCGGAAATTGCCGGGGTTATGATTGCCGCCAAGCTGCTCAATTGCCGCACGGTGCTTCAGCGCGCCCAACGGGATCACGCCGAGCAGACCGGTTCCCTGCGCGACGCTATACAGAAGCTAGCACAACTGGCGCGACAAGCCATTCGCGCAGGCTCCAGCGAGGCATTGCTCGGCATCGAAGGCGAGGGCGCCCGGCATTACTTCAACGCCCTCCCCAGCCTGATCCTTGAAAATTGCACATGTTGGCATTTTGCCAAGCGCACGCGCCGCCCACCCCTCGATCCATTCAATGCGCTCCTCTCGCTGCTCTACACGCTGCTGGCTCACGAGGTGCAAGCCGCGCTGTTTTCCGTTGGGCTGGACAGTGCCGCGGGTTTTTTGCACCGCGACCGCTCCGGACGGCAAGGCCTCGCCTTGGACATGATGGAGGAACTGCGCCCCGTATTCGCGGATCGAATGGCGCTCACGCTAATCAATCGCAAACAGCTGTCCGAAAAAGATTTTCGGCGCAGCGAATCCGGCGCAGTGCTTTTGCAAGATGACGCGAGAAAAGAAGTGCTTACTACCTGGCAACAACGCAAGCAAGATTTGATCACCCACCCCTATCTGAAGGAAAAAATCCCTTTCGGTTTGATTCCTTACGCGCAGGCTTTGCTAATGGCCCGCTATATTCGCCACGACCTGGACGCGTATCCGCCATTCTTTTGGAGGTGATCCCAGATGATGGTGCTCATCACATACGATGTCGCAACAGCGGATTCACGGGGCAGCAAGCGATTGCGCGCCGTAGCAAAACTCTGCGAACGGCACGGGCAGCGCGTTCAAAACTCCGTATTCGAGTGCCTGTTGGAGCCTGCCCAATGGATTTCATTGCAAAAGGCACTGGAAAAAACCATCGACCCCACATGCGACAGCCTACGTTACTACCACCTTGGATCCAATTGGAAGCGTCGCGTAGAGCATGTGGGCGCCAAGGTCACTTATGACCCGGAGGGCATCCTGCTGGTGTAGCGCGAACCTAGAGTGTCCATGATTCCCCTGGCAGGTTCGCGCACAAGAGATATTCAAAGACATCGTAGTTTTTTGCTAAATACCCTGACCCACTTGAGCACGATTTCCTGTGGTTCGCGAAAAGGTGTGTGATATGCTAGCCTAGAAAGGCCCTCTCAAGAAGAACAGTCGCACCCCGCGGGGGTGCGTGGATTGAAACTACGATACCACGGGACCGCCTTGGGAGCAGTGAGAGTCGCACCCCGCGGGGGTGCGTGGATTGAAACAATCGTTCGTGGTGCGTACGGTTATAGGCCGGGTCGCACCCCGCGGGGGTGCGTGGATTGAAACCTCGCCATGATGACCAAGGGCGTCACAGGATTCAGTCGCACCCCGCGGGGGTGCGTGGATTGAAACTTCGTATCGATGAAGTAGGGGCCAATCAACTCGAGTCGCACCCCGCGGGGGTGCGTGGATTGAAACTCCGGCAGCGTCGGCAGCGGGTCGCCCATCACCGCGTCGCACCCCGCGGGGGTGCGTGGATTGAAACTGGCCCTACACGCCGGGTGGCTATTGCCTCTGCGTCGCACCCCGCGGGGGTGCGTGGATTGAAACCTTGAAGTCCGCTGTTTTCAGCAGCCCCTCCAGCGTCGCACCCCGCGGGGGTGCGTGGATTGAAACTGTCTGGTGCCGCCTTACGGGCTGCGTGGGCGGCGTCGCACCCCGCGGGGGTGCGTGGATTGAAACATCGTCCCGGCCCCGAAGATGTCCATATACACCAAAGGTCGCACCCCGCGGGGGTGCGTGGATTGAAACCCTAAAGGTCACCAACAACATCATTGTTCTGTTGTCGCACCCCGCGGGGGTGCGTGGATTGAAACCCATGAAAGTACCTCTGACGATCAAAGAATATGGTCGCACCCCGCGGGGGTGCGTGGATTGAAACACCTGCCAACGGCGAGAGGCGGGCACCATAGCCTGTCGCACCCCGCGGGGGTGCGTGGATTGAAACAGCAGATAGACAGCAAGCCATTCACGGCCAATGCGTCGCACCCCGCGGGGGTGCGTGGATTGAAACAAGATAGGCCATTTCCTCTGCGCTTGCACCAGTTGTCGCACCCCGCGGGGGTGCGTGGATTGAAACTCCGTCCATCGGCAGGCAAAGGAATTCGGCATCGTCGCACCCCGCGGGGGTGCGTGGATTGAAACTTGCAAGGTCGATTCCCGAACCCGCCGCCAGGTTGTCGCACCCCGCGGGGGTGCGTGGATTGAAACTTTGTTGTACGCATGCTCTTTCACCGAGAAAGCCCGTCGCACCCCGCGGGGGTGCGTGGATTGAAACATGGTGGTATCTCCTTTCATTCATCAAGAAATCCTGTCGCA
>WRCT01000065.1 GCA_009783775.1 Clostridiales bacterium
GCAGTCGTTCCAGGTCGTCTCCCCGTTCGGCGCCCATTGCTTCGCGAACGCCGCGTCGTAGTAGATCACCGTGTCCTTATTGCCGGCGCTGAACGCGTTTTCGCCCACTGCGGGCGGCGCGCCGCGGAATCCGATCTCGGTCAGCCCGCCGCAGTTCTCAAACGCGCCGGCGCCGATTGCGGCAACGCTGTCCGATATAATCACCCGCTGTAACGCGGTTTTTCCGGCGAAAGCGTCCGGCGCGATCTCGACAATCGCCATACCGTCCAACTTATCGGGAATGACAAAAAATTTATCGAATCCATTCCATTTTTCAATTATGCCAAAATCACCAGGCTTGGGGACCAATTCGAGGTCTCCGAATGATATCGTCTTCTTGATTGTCAAATCGTTGTAAGACATCTTGTAATAGCCCGCCGGCGTGGGAGGAGTGGGGCCGTCCAAGATCGTCAAATGGATGTTCGCCCCGGCCGGAACATACCCTACTGCCCCGTAAGCTATCCCAATAAAAGCTCCGCCGAAACCCTCCGCAATCGTTGGCGCGGTGATTGATTTGAAAGTAACTTTGGCAAGTGATTTGCACCCGCTAAATGCACAGCCTCCGATCTGCTTCACGTTAGCCGGTATCGTTATGCTTTTCAGGCTTCTGCACACTAGAAATGCGTTGATCTGAATTTCCTTAACACTATCCGGAATCTTCACAGATATAAGATTGACGCAAGATGCGAAAAGATTCGCTTCGATTACTGACTGGCCATTGGACAACGTTGCAGATTGGATGCCGGTGTTATTGTAAAACGCACCAACCCCTGTCTTCCTTACATTATCCGGAACGGTCACACTTTCGAGTCTGAAACAATTGCCAAACGCATAATCTCCTATGCGCACAACCTTGCTTCCAATCGTTATGTTTTCCAAACTGACACAACTGTCAAGCATGTTTGCACTAATATCCTGTAAACCGTTTCCGGTTTGTATGCTTCTGAGGAACGCACACGAACGAAACGCACTATCTTCGATATCGGATACTCTGTCGGGTATTTCTACGCTTGACAGACTGTGACAGCCGGCAAACGCAAACGCGCCAATCTTGGTTATTATGCCGTTATCAAGCGCTACGCCATGAAGCCCGCCGGTTGAATTATTCGACAGCTCGGCAAACGCTTTCGTGCCTATGCCTGCCACACCGTATGGATTGTAAAAATGCGCGATATAACCATAGCGCAGCTTTATTGTTCCCTCGGTTGCCGCCGCCTCAAGCTGCGCAATGACTTCTTCTCTCGTTAAAATTTGATCGTTGGAATAAGTATGGAAAACGATTTTCTTGTTGAAATCAAAGCTTCGATCTGTTTTCGTCCAGCTATTCCCAATGCCTGCATACCCGCCGTCATCGTTTGGTATGTATAATATGGTCATGACATCACACTCCGGATCATCGGCCTCATGTTCACATAGAGAATCGTCAGGGTGAAAACTGTCACCATAAGTGCCATATAGACGGACAAAAGCTCTATCTATACCCTCAGGCGCGACCTCCCCCTCAAAATAAACCTCCTTAAGGTAAGGACACCAAGCAAATGCATTGGACCCGATGGATTTTACGTTTGCGGGTATGGTTATCGCTCTCAGGTAATAATACTCCCCGCCGAATGTCCACCTCGTGCCACAATGCGCAAAAGCCCACTCTCCAATCGTTTCCACGCCGTTTCCGATTCTTATGTCGAAGAGCGAATCACAACCACTAAAACATTCGTCGCTGATTTCCTTTAAGCCGTTCCCTATCACGACGCGCATAAGAGAGGAGTCTGCAAAAGCACCATGCTTCACACTCGTTACGCTGTCGGGTATGAGTACATATTTTATGTGAGTGCCATAAAACGCATACTCTCCAATGCTCTCTATATTGTCCCAGAGTATCACCTCGCGAAGCCAAAGTCCAGAAAATGCCCCATCGCCAATGCTTGCTATGCTTTCGTCGAAGTACGCGCGAAATTCTCTCTGCTTGCCGTCGCCTAATCCGGCCATTAGCAGTTGCCTTTCCACCTCCAACCGGGTCAAAATTCCATCGTCAAGACTTGAATCATAGAACGTTATTACACAGTCAGCGGGCAGGTGCGAGTATTCCTCGAGGGCGAGGACGTCCGCGCGCGCCTCTTTCGCGCGCCACGCGAACACCGACACCAGCATAAGCACCGCCAGCAAAACAGATACCGCTCCCCTAAATCCTTTTTTCATCTTGAATCACGCCTCCTAAATTTGATGATAGTACACAATCAACACAATGCTTTAATATTCATATACTTTACAAAACAATTATATGAAAGTCAATACTTTTTTAAAATAAGGTTTTTCCAATTGCTATCTGCCGATTTGGATTGCAGATCAAACCCGCAATGGGACCACTGATCAAGCGCCTGTTCGCGCAGGGGCGATTATCAATCGCCCGTACAATGTGCGCAAATGGGCGATTTGGCGGGCGGCTAATAGCCGCCCCTGCGCGGGATTTGCGTTAATCAGCGGTTCCAATGACGCAGTCAGCGCGGCTGATCACTCCCCGCCGTGCGCCGACATTGACAGAGAGACCAAATAGACTTATAATTATAATGTACAAATAGGTTGCAACAAGGAGTAACTCCCATGCTTGGCTTTTCCAGGGCGCAATTATCAAACGCGGTGGACAGCGTCTTAAAAACGCTGCGTCACGCCTACCGCCGCAGCTATTTGCGCAGGGAGATACGCGCCTGCGGCAACTGCCGTTCCGCGTTGACCCGCGATCAGCGCGCGCAGGCGAAGGCCTATTGGCGCAAGTATACCAAGCATTTCAGTCCTCTATGGCATGAGTTGTTTGCCGCCCGCACCGGACGCTTTGACGTGCGTTATATCCCCGCAGATCTCATGTATACCGAGATCGAAGGCTATCTGAACGACTGGGCGTCCGCCAAAGGGATCGACAACAAATGCAACTACGCCATGTATTTCCCCGAGGTTCGGCAGCCGCAGACGGCCTTTACCAGGCAGCGCGGCATCTACCGCGACGCGGACTATGATATCATCAGCCGCGCGCAGGCGCTGGAGAACTGTCGGAAGATGGGCGATGTGGCGCTCAAGGTCGCCGTGGATTCCGGCCGGGGCTCCGGACTCCGCTTTTGGCGCGGGCAGGACGGGGCGGAAACGCTGGACCGTTTCGTGGACGAACTGAAAGGGGATATTGTCGCGCAGGCGTTTATTGCGCAGCACCCCGAACTAGCCGCCATCAATCCCACCTCAGTGAATGTCATTCGTGTGATGACGCTGGCGGCGTCAAGCGGCGTGCGTCTCGTCTCGGCCTATCTGCAAACGGGGCGAGACAATACGCGCCAAAGCCAGGTCTCCAAAGGCGGTTGCATTGTGGGAATCGAACCGGACGGAACCTGCCGCAAACAGGCCTTTGACAGCAACTATCACCCGCTGACCGTGCACCCGAACGGCCTGGTGTTTGAAGGGTTTGCCGTGCCGGGCTATGATAAAGTCGTTTTGGCGGCCAAACGGATGCACCGGAAGATGGGGGATTTTCGCATCATCTCCTGGGACTTCGCGGTCAGCCCCGAGGGGGAGCCGGTGTTTATCGAGATGAACTTAAATTACGGCGGAATCGTGTATCACCAGCTCAGCGGCGGCCCGCTGTTTGCTGAGGATACGGACGCGCTGCTGGATGAGGTCTACGGAAAACAGGGATAGGATAGGAGCATTATTTTTGATTCTGTATCAGCTAAAAGAGAAAATCAAACGACTCGCCAATCGCAGCCCATGGTCCTATCGGCTGTTCCGGCGTCTGCGCAACGGGTTTGCGATTATGATGTCTATTGTGCCGGACCGGCCCTATGCCCACTGGTTTTATAGAACAGTCACGGGAAAAAAACTGAACCTGAAAACCCCCACCCTCTTTGATGATAAGATGTGGTGGCTGAAATTGCACAACCGCGACCCATTGCTCACAACCTGCTCGGACAAGCTGGCTGTACGTGATTACGTGACGGACGCGGGCTGCGCCAACATTTTGATTCCGCTGCGCGGTTCCTACGCGAATGCGAGGGATGTTGATTTTGACGGCTTTGCGGAGGAGGTTATCTTAAAATGCAACATGGGCTCGGCGGAGGATTTCCTGTTTGCGTCCGGCGGTCCGCAGGACAACAAGCACGCACGAAAGCATATCCGCAAGGCGTTGGCGCTGGCCATGAAGCAAAAATGCCACCTCTTCTCCCGTGAGTGGAACTATAAAAATATTCGCCCCCGCATTCTGGCGGAAAAGCTGCTGCGGGACAAAGAGGGCGCCTTGCCTGTGGATTACCGGTTTTTCTGCTTTGACGGAGAACCGAGGATAGTGGCCCTTGATTTTGGGGTATTAAACGCCGACGGGACGCACAACCCGCATTATCCGCGCAATATCTATGACATGGACTTTACCCTGCTGCCCGTGTGGGAAACGCGGGCGAATGTCGGCTATCCGGTGCAGAGACCGGAAAACTTCGCGCGCATGGTGGAGATCGCGCGCGCGCTTGCCGCGCCCTTTGCCTTCTGCCGGGTGGATTTATATAACCTTGACGGCGTCATTTACTTTGGTGAGATTACCTTCTATCACGGCGGCGGCTGCAACGATTTCAACCCGCCCGAGTGGGACGAACGGCTGGCCTCCTGGATCCCGCTCGACTCGGAGAAAGTAGTGTTGGCGTGAAAATGAGCGGGCAACAGATAGGGGGAGGACTTGCCCTGCGCACTGCCGTCGGCAGATGGTACCCGCGCGAGATATGGAAAGCTGTGGGCCGGCGCGAAAAACTGCGCTACCTGGTTCGCGCTTTCACGGAGAGGCGCGGCGGACACTGTTTTCTGCTGTATGAACGGGAGGTTTTCGTGGGGTATGCCATCATAAGAGAAACGGTTTCACAGAGGTTTCTCTTTTCACGGGCGGGCGACCATATCCTGGCGCCCTATGTGATTTTCCCCGCCTTTCGGGGCAGGGGACTGGCGCAAAAACTGCTCGCGGCTGCGCTGGCGCAGCTTGGCGAAAGCAAGGTGTGGGCCTACACCACGCAAGACAATGCCGTCAGCATGGCGGTTTTGCAAAAAGCAGGGTTTGTCTCAGCCGGACCGGTTCATATGGATAAAAGGAAACGATATGCTGTCTTACCGGAAGGCGGAACTTCTCCCAACCTACTGTATGTTTACGGAGGAAAAAGCATATGACGCAAAAGATATCCGTTATTATGGGCGTCTATAACAATGTATCGACGATTCGGGCCGCCGTGGACTCCATTCTGGCGCAGACCTATGACAACTGGGAGTTTATCATCTGCGACGACTGCTCCACGGATGGCACGGCGGCTATTTTAGAGCAATATGCCGCGCAGCACCCCGATCGGATTGTTCTGCTCAGAAATGAAAGCAACCTGCGCCTGGCTGCCAGCCTCAACCGCTGTTTGGAAGTGGCTGCGGGGGAACTGATCGCGCGCATGGATGGCGATGACATCTCCCTGCCCAATCGGCTTGAAGTGCAGGCGCGCTACCTGGCGGAACACCCCGAAGTAGATCTGGTCAGCACGGCGATGCAACGGTTTTCAGAGGAAGAGGGGTTTGCCGATATTGTTTACGCGTCGCCTGCGCCGGATCGGTTTTCGCTATACAAATATACCCCCTTCTGTCATGCTACCATTTTGACCTATAAACGGGTCTATGCGGCGCTAGGGGGCTATACGGTATTGCCGCGCACCGCGCGGACGGAGGATTATGATCTTTGGGCGCGGTTTTTTCACGCGGGCTTTACGGGCGTGAATATCCCTGAGGCGCTTTACCTGGTTCGGGAGGACCGGGCCGCGATAGAACGGCGTTCCTTTCGGGTTCGGTGGCGGGGGTATGCCACGGTCAAAGTGGCTTATCGACTGTTGGACTACCCGAGGCGCTGGCTGGTCAGAGCGTGGCTTATTACGCTGATCAAAAGCCTCACGCCGTTTTGGGCGCAAGAGAAGTACCGGAACTGGCAGAAAAGACGATTCCTGAAGCAGAAAGAAAAGTAGGCTGCTTTTGAAAGGGTTACAAAGCATGAAAAAAATACTGTTTTTGATCCCCTCGTTGGGCGGCGGGGGCGCGGAGAAAGTATTGGTCAATCTGGTGAACCGACTCAATGCCGAGAAATACGAAATCACGGTGCGGGTATTGTTTGATTCCGATGTCAATAAGAGCAGTCTGAAACCGCATATCAAATATCAATACACCTTCGGCAGGGCCTTTCGAGGAAACGTTCACCTGATGAAACTGTTTTCTCCGGAGACATTATACAAGTGTTTTGTCAAAGAGCATTACGATATTGTCATCTCCTATTTGGAGGGGGTAACGGCCAGAATCGTGGCGGGCTGTAACCGGACGGATACCAAAATCATAAATTGGGTGCACAATGAGTTCCACGACATCAGAAAAATCAGCAAGGTTTATCGGAGCAAGCGGGAGGCCCTCCGCTGTCACTTAAAATATGACGCTACGGTTTTTGTCGCGGATTCCGCCAGACAGGCCTTTGCCAAAGCCATGCCGGCGCTTCGAGAAAACCTATATACCCTTTACAATACATTGGATTCCGAGGCGATCGCGGAAAAAGCCAACGAGAAAACCGAGGAGGGGTTGTTTTCGGAGGATGCAATCAACTTGATTTCTGTCGGAAGATTCGCGCCGCAGAAAGCGTTTGACCGGTTGATCCGTATTGCAAACAAACTGATAAAGGAAGATAAGTTGCCCGTAAAACTGTACCTGCTCGGCAGCGGAAGTCTCTACAAAAAGTATAGAGCGCAGATTGCGCAGTATGGCATACAGGACAGCGTGATATTTCTGGGCTACCGGCAGAACCCTTATAAGTATGTGAAACGCGCGGACGTCTTTGTGTGCTCCTCCCTGCATGAGGGCTACAGCACAGCCGTTTCCGAATCCCTGATCGTAGGCATGCCGGTTATCACCACGCGCTGTTCCGGCATGGAAGAACTGTTGGGCGAAAACGATACCTACGGGATTATAACCGAAAACAGTGAGGCGGCCCTATATATCGGGCTGAAAGAGCTGCTACGCCAAAAAGAGAAAATGGCGCATTACAAAAGCCGGGCGCAGATCAGAGGGAAGGCATTTGACGCAAAAGCCGCTGTAACCGCTATAGAAGATTTTTTAGAAAAGATATAGAGAAGCATGACGCAATACTATTGGCTCGTCGGCATTATTTTCTTTTGCTGGGCGACATTTGAAAATCAGAATAAAATGGGAGTGATGCGAGGCGGGGAGCCAAAGGGCGAGATGCCGGCCTTTACCTGGATCATGATCATCGCGCTCGTCTGTATCTCGGGCCTTCGTTACTGGGTGGGCTCGGATTACGGAAACTATATACGCCGGTTCACGCAACAACTGGCCCTGCCTTTTTCACAGATTTGGCAGCGGACAGAGCCGTTGGATTATCTCATTGTCAAGTTTGCCGGCATATTTACAAACGACTATCCTTTGATTTTCTTTCTTTACGCGTTTCTCACCGTTTATTTCAGCGTGCGGCCTATCGCGCGCTGGGCCAATGAAATTTGTTTCGGTGTCTTGCTCTTTGTGCTTTTGACCCTGTTTCAGGTCTCCTTCAACGCCATGCGGCAGATGCTCGCCGGGGCGATTGTCTTTGCCGGACACCGTTATATTTATGACAGAAAACTCATCAAATACCTTCTCGTTTGTTATGTCGCCTCCCTGGTCCACATTTCGGCGCTCATAATGATCTTCCCTTATTTTATCGCAACGCGCAAAATTACCAAACCGCAGCTGCTTTTGATTTTGGCCATCGCTATCGTCGGGTTGCTTTCTTACGACAGACTGTTTGGCATTGCCGAGGACATTCGTGGCATTGAAATACATAACACCTTGTTTGGCAGACGGCGTGTGAAAATTCTGCGCGTACTGGTCGCATGGGCGCCCGCCGTGCTGCTCTATGCCGCCAAGGGTTCGCACAGGTGGGAAAACCTGCCCAATATGGACGATGAAAAAATGTTCTATTTCAATATGCTGTTGCTTACCGCGGCCCTGGCGACAGCCGGGGCAAACAGCGCCTATTTGGGCAGGGTTGCCTTTTATCCCATGCTGTTCTCCACCATTGGCATCCCCATGGTAATAGAGGTGCTGCCCAAGCGAGGGCGAAAGTGGTATATGCTGATTACCATCATTCTGTTCCTGGCCTATTGGTATGTCGATGTGTCACTTATGAACCGATACCGATGGATTTGGACCCGACCGCGATGACGCGCTCAACTGCATGAACTGCGGTTCATGCAGTTGGAACGAAAGCAAGAACATCCCTTCCTAAAAATTTGCGGATTTTTCGGGCGGAAGTGATGCAAGGAGTGGACGGCGACCGCGCCCGGGCCCCGACCCAGCCACCCAGGATAACAGTCTGGGTGCTGGGTGGGTGGGTGGGGCGCTCTTGTCCACAGATTATTGTGGGCTTAAGGGGTTGCGGCCCATTGATAATCCCCTTTGGGGGTTCATACGCTAGAAAGCAAAATTTCTATTTATCAAACAGTCCCAGCTCTTCAAACAGGGCCAGGCGTTTTTCGTTTGCCGTCAGGGCTTTGGGGGTGGCAGAGCCGTGCCGGAAGATTTTTTTCACGGAACGCACCAGCCAAACGGCGGGCAGCAGGATCGGGCGGCGAATCAAAACGGGATACTCTTTGCGCAGCTGGCTTTTATAGGGGAAAATTTTTCGCGGCAGGCGAACAAACCGTCGCTGGGCTTCTGAGGATGCGAACCTCTTTCCCAGCCGCCGCTTGGCAAAGGCGTCTCGTGTTTCGCGTCGGGAGTGGCTTTGGTCCTCCCGCAGGAAGATATGCGCCTCCAGGTCCGTCAGCAGTTTTTCGGCCAGCGCCGGCAGGCCCTCTATGTCCTGAAAGGGCGCGTCGGGGATCGCCACGCCCCCCGTGTGGATCAAGGCGTAGAAACAAGCGCCGACCAGCCGGTCTAAACGCAGCTTTTTCAAGGTCTCGGTCAGGGCCACCCTGTCCAGCTCCGCCGCGTGCGCGCGGTAGAAAAGCCCGCAGTCCAAAAGCATACGCAGGTTGATCCCGCCGATGACAAAATGCTTGGCAAGGTGCAGCAGCAGGAACAGCATATGATCGTCCGGCGCGAGCGTCCAAAAGA
>WRCT01000066.1 GCA_009783775.1 Clostridiales bacterium
GTTATAGCGTTTCTTTAATACATCGTCACGCGCGTCCAAAAACAGGATCTCATAGGGTGTGTCCAGCGCGTCCAAAATCTCCAACACCTGCGCGGGATGGCGCGACAGCAGGCTCTCGCGGCTGTCGATCGTCACAGCCGCCTTTTGCACGGGCGGGGTGGCCTGCTTGCACAGGACCACAAACCGCTCCAGCATATCGGAGGGCAGGTTGTCCACGCAGAAGAAGCTCTGCTCCTCTAACGATTGCAGTGCCAGCGACTTTCCCGCGCCGCTCATGCCGGTGACGATTAGTAAGTACATATCATAATCACTCCACGTTTATTCAAGTAATGGCTTTACTTATTACTTTCACAAATTCTTCTCCGTTGGAGAAGGTTTTGATGGGGACATTCAGCCGTTCGCTGAGTTGGGGCAGGGTCATGCCGTCCAGGAAGATGTCCTCGCCTTCGCGCAGCATATTGGTGGGCAGTAGCAGGGCCTTGCCCAGGGGTTTGCCCGCAAGTTGTGCCAGCAGGTCCCCGCCCGTGATCAGCCCCGTGACGTGCACATTGCCGCCGAAGTAGCGGTTTTCGATGGCGTACTGGCGGATGGGGAGTTCCGCGCGCCGGAGCAGATCGGCGAAGAAAGGCGCGGCCAAGGTGCCGCCGGCGACGGAGAATGAGGAATGAGGTGTGAGGAATGAGGAACTGCCATCCGCTAGTGCGGAGAGAAATTCTTCCTCGAACAGGCGCAATAGTCCGACACCATTCTCGATCTGGGGGAAGTCGCCGTAGTGCTCGTAGGGGGGGAGTGGATGGTTTGCAACCAGATACCATTCGTCAGCGAGGAAGATAAAGCCCTTTAATTCCTCATTCCTCGCCCCTAATTCCTCATCAACAGAGTCGATCACCTCCCCGCTCTCCCCCGCCGTCCAGGGACGCAGCGGATAGAGCCCGTCACGAAACTTGGTGAGGCCCACCGGCACGATCGCCACGGAAAGACAGGCGGGGCGCAAGGCGGACAAATCGGCAAGCGTTTGCGCCAGCACCGGACCGTCGTTTAGCCTCGGGCAGAGCACGATCTGCGCGTGGAAGGTGAGGCCCGCTTGCTTTAATGCTGTCAACCGTTCCATTAACTTGGCCGCGTCGGGATTGCCCATCAGTTCTGCACGGACCGCGCCATCCGTGGCGTGCACGGACACAAAGAGCGGGCAAACCCGACGGCGCAGAATGCGGGCGAACTCCGCATCGTCCACATTCGTAAGCGAGATATAGTTGCCCATGATGAAGGACAGCCGCCAGTCGTCGTCCTTGACGCGCAGACTGCTCCGCGCGCCCTTTGGCATTTGGTCGATAAAGCAAAAGCGGCAGCGGTTGCGGCAGGTGCGCGGAGGGCTCATGAGGCTTGTTTCAAAGGTCAGACCCAGCGGCTCGGCCTCATCCTTGCACAGATTTATTTCGCGCGTGCGCCCGCTTTTATCCGCCAGCGTGAGGGTAAGATTTTCCTCTGCGGTGAGGGCCAGATAATCGACCAGATCCAGCACGGGCTCGCCATTGATCGCCAGCAAGGTCTCACCCTGCCGCACGTCCGCCTGCGCCGCGGGGGAGCGCGGCGTGGCAGCTATGATGGGCTGGCACAGATTTTTCATGGTAACATTGTAGCACAACGGAGGTTAATGTACAATGTAAAATGTACAATGTACAATGTACAATGAATGAAGGAACTGCCTTGCGGCAGTTCCCTTTGAATGATTTTGGTTTATTGCGTCCTACATTGATACATCGTGCATTGCAAATTACGCATTACGAATTACGCATTACGCATTGCGCATTATCTGTTGCTGAGCCAGTCGCCGAGCATTCCGCCGACCGAGAAGACGCCGCCGCCCGGTTCGCCGGGCAGAATGGTGCTGCCGTCGTCCTCATAGTCGTCGGTGCGCCCCTCGCCCACATAGTCCGATTCCCAAAGCAGATGCTCGAAACGGAAGGTAATGACGTCTATTGTTGGTGTTTCATATTTTAACATTGCATTGTTCTCCAATCTCGTGTCTGGTCGGCTTAATAGGGGAAGGACATATAACGCGAGAACTTCGCGGCCAGCGGGTTGTGGAAGGTCTCCAAAACGTCCGCGATACAGTTGTACTTCATAACGCCCTTGTACTCCACACCGTTGACGATGACAAAGGGCATGAAACATACCTCGAGATCCTGCCAGCCGGCCATGCCCGTGGCGGATAGAGCAAAGGTGAGGGTGTTGCCTTGCGCGTCGAAGATACGCAGGCCGGTCGCCGCGTTCTCGGTATCATAAGCCCCGCTGCCATACAGCGCGGCCTTTAGCGCGGCGGCGTCCATGGCGTTATAGGCGGCCTTCCATTCAATCGGTTTCCCGTTTTGCGTGCAGAAGTTTTTGTTCAAACGGTACTGGTAGCGGTTGCTTCCCACAAAGTCGGCGTTCATATAGGTGGCGCCCGACGGCGTTAAGGGCTGCATACGCAGGGTGTACCAGCCGAATTCCAGGGTATCGCCGTCGTTCTGCAGCAGTTTTTTCAGTTCTGTCAGGTTCAGCGTCGCGCTGAAACGAATGGCCGTGCCGTTTAGCTTGGCGGCCGCGCCCAGGTTTTCGATGTGAATGGGCAGGTTGTGCGGCGGGCTGGTGAGATCAGTTGCCAAGGCGGGCTTTTCAACGCGCATGAAGATATCCACCACGTCCGTGTAGGCGTCGCCGGTCGCCACATAGTTTCCGAAACGCCATTTGCTGCTGATTTTTGTATTGTTGGCGGAGCTGAACTTAATCAGCCGATTGTCGCTTTTGCCCTCGGGGTGATTGTACATGAGTTTCCAGCCGCAATGCCAAAGACCGCGAGGTGCGGTGATGCCCTCGGCAACGTTCCTCTCTTCACCATGTACATTGGTGAAATTCTGGACCAGGCCGATATGCTCCGAGAAGGTCCAGTCGGGATCCGTCCACTTGGGGTCGAGCTCATCGCTGGAGAAATAGGTCGCTTGATCCCACGGGTCCGTGGCCGGTACCCAACCGAGGCGGTTGTTCAAGTCATTGGTGAGTGTATAGGTGTTTGTGCCAACCTCTTTCAGCGTCCAGCGGTAGTCCTCGATATCCCTTACGATGCTGAGGGGCAGTTTGAGATACTGCTGGTCTATCACTGCGGTAAAGTTGGTCGGAACCAAGCGGCCCATGGTGACGCCCGAATTCATAACGGTGAATACGTTGGGCTGGGCGTTGCATCGCGCGGCGAGGACGATCTGCGCGCCGTCTTTGAGCTGGGCAAGATCGTTGATGCGGATCCACTCGCCGGTGTCCAGCACGGGCTTGGACGGCGGATTGGTGTTGACGAAGAGATTCATCACAAAGTTGAAGGGCTGAATCGAGCCACTGCCATCCGCATTGATATTCTGAGTGTTGGGAACATTGTAACAGAAAGCGCCGACGTTCGGGTCGTTTGCCGACCAGGCCACCGTGTTGCTTCTGAACGACAGAGCACGCCTTGATACCAGCGGGGGGGTGATGAGGGAGGCAAAGTGAACGCTATCGTGGAGCACGTTGTGAATCTGGAACCCATCATGAGGCTCGGTCAAGTCGACGCCCAGAATTTTTGATGTTGTGTACTCCTCAAGCGACCAGTCGAAATCGCCTCTCTCAACGCGGTTCGTGAGATTGACGCCGCCCGTGTTGGGAGCGCCATTCTGGTCAAGGGCCACAAAACCCATGGAGTGGATTCTCTTGTTGGCAGGCGAACAGGCCGAGAAGTTCCAGATGCCCGATTCTTTCTGGCTCGGTCGCACCTCAACCTCATCCATAATCCAGGCATAGTTTATGAAACCTGTAGCAGTCGTCGTGTCCGTACCGAGATATAGGTCACCACCCGACTCGACCACCGTCACTTGATACGTGCCATTGGCAAGTCGACCGGTCGGAATGGCAGGGAAAGCATTGGCGCGCAGGAGGTTATATTTCAGGGGATCGGTCGGATCGGACCGCGCTGCCACAACTAGCTGAAGCACTCTGTTCTCCACGTCGCAGAAGTCTTTCCAATCATTCAGTTCTTCAATGGTTGTGATGCGCATCCACGCGCTGGCCGTGTCGGCCTGGACGGTGAAGACGGGCAGCAGGGTGAGCGCCAGGACGAGGATCAGGATAAGGGATACAATTCTTTTCATTCTTTCGACTCCTCAAAATGCTTTACAGGAATGCCGGTTGTGCGCAGGCCAGGCCCCAATCCATAGTCCGAGCACGATTATATTATTATAATTAAGATATTTTAACATATCAAAAGACGTGACGCAAGTTTTTTGTGAAAAAGATATAATGTTTTTGTAAAGAAAATTGCTGTGGGAAGAGTGGAGTGTTGGGAGTTGAGCGAAGGAAGAAAACCCCTACGGGTTTTCATTCATTTTATTATAAACTGCGTTAGCAGTTTTTTCATTCACTCCACTCTCAACACTCCACTCTCGAGTAGGGGCATTCGCCCCTACTCGCTGATCGACCAATGCGTCAGGCCTTTGTCCGGGGCAAAGGGGCTGCGGGCGTGGATGGAATAGGCCAGCATAAGGCAGGCCTCGTAGGCCTCGGGCGTCATGAGCCGCAGGCGCGGATAGGGCGGGATTTCGAATGGGATATAGCGTTCCTCGAGCGGCAGCCATTCCTCGTCCAGATAGCGGGTGAGCAAGCCACCCACTTCACCGCGCTCCGCGACCAGCACGGCAAAGACATCGGTTGAGACCACGTTTTCGCCGTTCGGGTGCGTGAGGAAGGGCACGCGCTGCCCCGCCCGCGCGTCGGGGGCAAGCAGATAATGCAGGCCCGACAGGGAGTAAATCGGATCGTTATCCTCGATGGTCAGCGCCAACTCGTCCAAAAAATCACGCAGCTCCGCCCCGTTGACCAGCACCAGGGACAGGGCGGGGGTCTCCGTGACCAGGCGGCAAAGGTCACGCAAGCGCACCTCGCCCGCGGGCAGGCTCTCCCCCTCCGGCAGGGCCAGGTAGGGATAGGCGATGGAGATCGGCGCGGAGGGCAGGTCCGCATCCGCGTCCCGCGCCCACTGTTCCACGGCCCAGATCTGGCTGCCGTGGATCATGTTCAGCCAATCGCTGCCGCCGTACGGGTCTTGCGCGCAGGGGATCGCGGCCGCCAGCGTGCCGATCTTTACGTCCAGCTGCGCTTGCATGGGTTTGAGCATGGGTTCCAGCACGGCACGGCGGGCCGCGTCCACCGGCATGGCGGAGAGGTCGAGAATTTCCCAAACCAGCTCGGGCCGGTTCGTCTCGGGCGAGAGCCGCAGATCGACGCGGGTCACGCCGGCCCCATCGCCGCCCGCAGAGATCACGGGCGTGATTTGGCCGTCCAGGTTGGCGATACGCGCGCTGCCGCCGCGCACGCTGTGGCCACAGAGCACCAGATCAATGCCGCGCGTGTTCTCCACCAGCAGGCGCACGCTGTCCTCTTCGTTCCAGCCCAGGCGCTCGTCGGCCTCGATCGGCGCGTGCACCAGCGCGATGACGATATCGCAGGCCTCGCGCAGTTCGGGTTCGTAGTAGAGCCAGGTGTCGAGCATTTTTTGGACCGTCACGCCGCGCACACCGTCCAGGTCGTTTCGCGTGACGGTGCGGTTGGAGAGCCCGATGACGCCCACGCGCACGGTCCGGCCGTCGGGGCCGAAAAAGGGATAGACGGCGAAGGCCTTTGCGTCGTTCCAGGGCGCGCGCCGCGCCTCGCTGGTTTGAGCGTCGTTCTTGGCATAGTTGGCGGCCAGCAGGGTCGTGCCCGCGCCGCGCAGGATATCGGTCTGGCCGCGCAGCACGTCGAGACCCAGGTCAAAGTCCTCGTCGCCCAATAGCACGGCGTCATAGGACATACCCTTTATCAAGCTCGTGACGGGCGAGGGTTTGGTCTCCCCCGCCACCTTAAGCGAAAAATGCATCTCGGGGCTGCCGAATAGGGAGCCGCCCGCGTCCAGCAGGAGCAGGTTGCGCCTGCCCGCGCGCAAAGACTGCGCATAGGCGGAGAGCCGCAGCAGGCAGCCCGTCCGCGATAGGCCCGTGAGCAGATCGGTGTCCAGTACCGCGCCGCGCATATCGGAGGAACAGAGCAGGGTCAGCTGCCAGCCGTCCTCGGACCAGGGGTCAAGCGCGGGCCCTTGCCCGCCCTCGGGCAAGGCAAAGCTGCTCGCGGCGAAAAACAGCGCGAGCAGCAGGCAAAGCGGTATGCGGATCAGGTGAAACCGTCGCAACGGGATGCCTCCTGTTTGGATTTGCTATACCGGCTTGGTCCAGTATTGCAGGGTCAGCTTTGCGGTCCAGGGGATTGGACGCACGGTCGGGTCCATGATGGGATGGTAGTTGTTCGCGTCATAGGTAAATATGGCCCTGATCTCGTAGACTTTCACATCGGCGTGAGGGCCGGTAACGCTGACACCGTTGAAGGGTACCCAGGTGCTGCCCACCTTCCACTCGTAGCGCACGGTCACGTCCGCGGGCAGCGTGCCGCGAATTTCAAGAAAGTGCGGGCCGTAGCCGTGCGCGCTCGGGTTGGTGTCCTTTTCCTCGTCCGTCAAGCTAATGCCCGTGACGGTCGCCTTGTTGATGGTGAAACTGCCGCTTTGACCGGTCCCCGCGACCAGGAATTCGTCCGTGATCGTGGCAACATAGGTGTAGGCCCCCGCGTTGATAGGCAACGCGGCGACGCCGCCCTTGGTGTAGGCGATGGTATAGCCACCCTCCTGAGAGGCCGTGACAGGCCGGGGCGTGTTGTAGGCATAGACCGCATTGGACGGAGCGGTGAAGTTGATGGTTTGCTTTAATGTCAGCGTCGCGGTCAGATCGCCGATGGTATTGTAGTTGTCCGCGTCGTAGGCAAAGCGGGCGGTGACCGTATACGCGCCGCGTGTGGCGGTGCCGTTCCATTCCGCGCCGCCCACATAGTAGGTCACTCTTACATCCGCGGGAAGGGTACCGGCGATCGGCAGGCGCTGCGTGCCGGAGTAGTCCGTGCGCGTTTCGCCCGAAAGCGTGATGCCCGACACGGTGGCCTTACCGATGGTGAAACTGCCCGTGAGATTCGAACCGGTCGCGCGGTAATCGGGCTCCGTGACCACGATCTCAAAGTTGTAGGTTCCCGCGTCCGTCGGCGCGATGGCCGAACCGTCGTAAAGGATCTCAAACGCGACCGCAGGGGACGCCACAGCGGTTACGGCCCGAGGCGTGTTATAGGCGTAGACCGCGTCCGTGGGGATCACAATATTCGAGAAACTGACGGTTTCGTAGAGTTCCAGGGTCGCGGTTTTGTCGGGAATGGTATTGTAATTGTCCTCGTCATAGATGAACTTTGCGGTGACTTCATAGGTGCCGCGCGCGGACGTGCCGGTGAATTCTTCGCCGCCCACATAGTATTTCACGGTCACGCCGGCCGGCAGCGTGCCGCCGATCTCCAGCTTTTTGAGGCCGGGGTTGACGGTGAGGTCATGCTCCGCGTCCGTGAAGGTGATGCCGCCCATATTGTGCGTGGCCTTGGCGATCGTGAACTGGCCGGAGAGATTGTCGCCGACGGCGGCATAGAGCGGATTCAATGATTCCACCACATAGACATAGATGCCCGCGTTGATGGGATCGGTCACAAGCGCACTGTCCTTGTAGTGGCGAACCTCAAATGCGATCGATTCCGACGGGTCGGCGGTCACTTTGTGCACGAGACCGGGTGCGTAGACGGCGTCTTCGGGCACGTCCACATCAAAGCTGACGGTGTGCATACCGTCCGCGAGCAGGGTCAGCGTCGCGTACATGGTCTCGATGGGGTAATAGTTCACAGCGTCACCCGCAAAGCGCGCGGTGATATAGTGTGTGCCCAGCGCGGTGGTGGGCGCAAAGGCCTCTCCCGTGCCCGTAACAATATACTCTTCCTCCACGCCGACGGGAAGGCTGCCCGCAATAGCGAGGGCTTTCGGGCCGGGCGCGTGGGTCAGATTATATTCCGCGCCCGTGAAAGAGACGCCAGACATATCATAGGTCGCCTTGCCGACGGTAAAACTGCCGGTCAGGTTATCGCCCACAGCCTCGTAACCGGGCTGGGTAACGGTGATCTCATAGGAATATGTGCCCGCGTTTGTGGGCACGGTGAGCGAACCGTTGTAGCGGATCTCACAGGTCACCGGCACGGAGGGCACGGCGGCCACAGGGTGTGTGACGCCGGAGGCGTAAATCGCGCCCACGGGCGGCGTGACCGTAAAGGTAACGTCCTTTTCCTCGATACATACAACATGGTAGGTCGGGTCAAAACCCTGGCCCACCCACGCGCTCTTTTGCGCCAGCGGGTAGTAGAGCACCGTGCCGGCGGCGATACCCGCGAACATCAGACCGGCGGGCGGCGCGGCGGAGAAGGTGACGGAACGGAGGCTCTTGCCCGCGAACGCGTCCGTGCCCAAGGCGGTCAAACGATGGCTCTCGAACGCGATGGGCAGGACGATATCGGCCGCCGTGCCCAGATATTCGTTGATCGTGGACTGGTTGTCCTTTGCCGTAAAGCGGTAGTCGCCTTCGGTCTTGGCGAAAACCTTCTCGACATAGGGCTCCAGCTGGACCAAAAAGCGCAGGATTTGGGCCGCGTCGGCGGCGGAGATCCTGCCGTCATGGTTCACGTCGCCCAAGATTTCCTGCGTTTTGTTCAGCGTGGCCAGTTGGACCAGGGAACGCAGAATGATCGCGGCGTCGTTCGCGTTGACCGCGCCGGTGCCCGAGACATTGCCCATCACGCCCTCGGCGATAAAGTCTTCCGCCGCAAAGGCGGCGGGCGCGAGAGCCAGCAACAGGCAAAAAGCAAGCAGCGCGGCCAAAGATTTTTTCAATAATTTCATGTATTCCTCCATGCATGGCGCATATTTTTATAAGTTTATTATACTTATCCTTCGGTAAGTTGGCAAGGGAATCATGTGGAATTTGCAGAAATGACGTATTTGGGAGACTGGATTGCTTCGTCGTGTTGCTTGCATTTGAATGTTCCCTTCCCGCTCCTCGCAATGACGCTGAGAAGTAATTGTCGTCATTGGAACCGCTGATTAAGTCTTGAGAACGGGGGCGAAAAATGGTATAATGAATGCATGAAAAAGCAGTTATCATTTAGTGATGTTGAGTATGCCGACAAGCGCAAGAAGACCCAA
>WRCT01000067.1 GCA_009783775.1 Clostridiales bacterium
CGGTGTGGTGAGATACATACTTTTGAACAGGGCTTTTAGGAAAGTCCCTGCCGATTCGGGGTTGAGGCCAACCATTTGCAGCGTGATACGCCGCCAGGCGTTGCCAGAGTAACTGATGCCGCCCGGTCCCCCGCCTTTGCCGAAAAGTGCCCATATGATGACGATAGCCAGAGCAGGCACAAACATATTGAGTGACATTCCCACAACATAATGGTTGGTGCGTGGACGGATTGTAGCAAGGCCCAATAGTATGGAGATAACTATGCCTGCCGCAGCCGCCAACGAAATGCAGATTAGCATGGCGGGAATTTGGTGACTGTGCGCCCAATCACCATAAGAAAAGTATGCTGCTGCTATGCCGGCAGAAAGGGATCCCATCAACATCGTACCTTCCAGCGCGATATTGCGGATGCCGCCGCGCCAGGAAAACAGGCCGCCGATGGCCACCAGCAGCAGTGGCACGGCGAACAATAGGGTTTCGCTGATGAGATTGGCGATTAAGTCCGCAAAGGGCATGGTTGGGTCTCCTGTATAGATTGCGGGTCAAGCCCGCAATGACGAAGGGGCGGGTCCCCAATGACGAAGGGGCGGGTCCCCAAAGGGCATGGTTGGGCTCCTGTTACAATGTTTCTTGGGAGACTGGATTGCTTCGTCGTGTTTCCCCATTATTATGAGGGTTTCGTGCTCCTCGCAATGACGTGGGGAGTGAGAAACGCGCTCCACTCTCAACTCTCAACACTCCACTCTTCGCGGGCGATTGATAATCGCCCCTACGCGGCTTGCGGCGGGCGATTGATAATCGCCCCTACGTTTCATAAGGGGCTGACGATTTGTCAGCCCCTTTATGAGGTTATTCGGTTGGGTTAGCGTGTGGATTTGTCGTAGGGTATGCCCTCCGCCTTGGGCGCCCGTGAGCGTTTGGAGGTGAGCACCAGCAGGAACATCGTGACCACATAGGGCAGGATGTTGTAGATCCAGGCGTTGAACTTGATCCCTTCGAAACTGGGCAGGAAGGGAATGACGCCCGCGTAGTTGCCCATGACCTTGAACAGGGCGAAGAACAAAGCCGCGCCCGCGATATTCATCGGTTTCCAGTTACCGAAGATCATAACGGACAGGGCCAAGAAACCGTAGCCCGCGACAGTGGATTGGTAAGCCGTGCCGGCCGCCAATGTGAAGGCCAGGCCGCCGATGCCCGCGAGGAAACCCGAGATGGCGACGCCCGCGTAACGCATTTTGTAGACGTTGATACCGACCGAGTCCGCCGCTTGCGGGTGCTCGCCGCAGGCGCGCAGGCGCAGGCCGAAACGCGTTTTGTAGAGCAGGATGATCGCCAGCACCAGCAGGATGATCGCGAGCGGGGTGGTGACGTACATACTCTTGAACACCGAGCGCAGGAAGATGCCCGCCGTTTCGGGGTCGCCGCCCACACGCGCCAGGGTGATACGGCGCCAGGCAACGTTCCCGAAGTTGATGGAGGTCTGCCCTCTGCCGTAGACGGCCCAGGTCACAACGATTGCCGCAGCGGGTGCGAGCATATTGAGCGCGGTGCCGCCGATGGTCTGGTCCGCGCGCAGGTGGATCGAGGCAAACCCGAGCAGCAGTGAATAGACCAAGCCCGAGATCGCCGCAGCGCCAACGCTGATCAGCATGGCCAGCTCGGGATTGGCGGCTGACCACACGCCCATGTGCTCATGGAGCGTGATCATGACGATACAGCCGACCAAAGCGCCGACGACCATGATGCCCTCGAGAGCGATGTTGATGATACCGCCGCGCTCGGAGAACATACCGCCCAACGCGACGAGGAGCAGCGGGACAGCGAACAATACTGTTTCACTGCCGATATTCGCAACCAAATCAAAGAATGACATAGCTTTATTCCTCCCTTTCCGCCGGCTCTATCAAGACCGTTTCGGATTCTTCTCCCGCCGGTGCGATGACCGGCGCGGGTTCGGCGTTGACATTGGACTTGTCCAGCCCGATGACCTTTGCCAGAAAACCCTTGACCAGGAAGAAGAAGGCCGAGAAGTAGATGATGACCGCGATGATGATGGCGATAACCTGCGTGCTGTATTCCAGCTGCTGCATCTTCTCGCCGCCCACGTTGATGAACGAGATGAAGATCGCGCTGAAGATAATGCCCAGCGGGTGCGAGGTGGCGAGCAGGGCGACGGGGATACCGTTAAAGCCCATAGGCGCCAGCTCGATTTTGATTCCAAACTGCGAAACGCCGCTCTGATAGTAGAGCGAACCCGCGATGCCCGAGAGCGCGCCCGCGATGACCATTGATAAGATGATATTGCGCTTGGCGTTGATACCAGCGTAGATACTGGCGCTCTTGTTGAGGCCGCAGGCCTTGAGCTCGTACCCGAAGGTGGTTTTGTTTAAGATAACCCAAACAAGTACGGCGAGCAGGATCGCTATGATAACACCCGCGCCCATGTAAGGCGAACCGAACAGCTTGTCTAAGCCGATCTTGGGAATCAAACCGCCCGGGTTGCCCGCCAGTTCGAACTTGGCGGTTTCGTTGGTGATACCGGAGGGGTGATAGAAACGCGGCAGCATGGGCGGAATGTTCGCGATGGAAACGCAGACCGCGTACAGCCCGATCCAGTTGAACATGATGGAGGTGATGACCTCGTTCACGTTGAAGAAGGCCTTGAAGAAACCCGGGAAGAAACCCCAGATCGCGCCGCCGGCGGCCGCGCCGATCATGCAGACGTACCAAGGCATCTTAAAGACCAGGCCCAAAAGCAAGGCAACGAACGAGCCGACCGTGAACTGGCCACTGGCGCCGATGTTGAACAGGCCCGTCTTGAAGGCAAAGCCGACGGAGAGACCGGTCATGATCAACGGCGCCGCTTGATACAGCACCTTGCCGAACTCGGGATTGCCGGGCAGGCCGGAAGTGAGCAGAATGCCCATGGCCCGCAACGGTTCCTGACCGCCGATGGCAAACATGACGCCCAGACCGACCAACAGGCCCGCGACAATGGAGATCAAAGCCGCGATGAGGCTGATTGAACTCTTCATCATTTTATTCATGCTGGCTCACCTCACTTTCTTTCGGTTGTTCGACACCGAATTGCTCTACCTCGCGGTACTGGTTTTTCGCGCCCGCCATGTAGAGGCCCAGCTCCTGCACGGTCGTCGTCTTGGGATCAAACTCGCCCACGATCTCGCCCTCGTACATGACCAGGATCCGGTCGGAGACGTTCATGACCTCGTCGAGTTCCAGTGAGATCAGCAGCACCGCGCCGCCTTCGTCACGCTGGGCGACGAGCTGTTTGTGGATGTACTCGATCGCGCCGACGTCCAGACCACGGGTCGGCTGTACCGCCACCAGCAGTTTGTGTACTTTGTCGATCTCACGCGCGACGATGGCTTTTTGCTGGTTGCCGCCCGACATGGAGCGCGACGTTGTGACAGGGCCCTGGCCGCTGCGGATGTCGTACTGGTCGATCAGCTTTAAGGCGTACTCGCGTATGTCTTTTTCCTTGATAAAGCCGCTCGATTGGAAGGCAGGCTCCCAATAACGCTGCAGGACCAGGTTCTGCTCGAGGGTATAATCCAGCACCAAACCGTGCTTGTGCCTGTCCTCGGGGATATGGCTCATGCCCGTCTTGGAACGGTTGCGGATGGACATCTTTGTGATGTCCTGCCCGCAGAGCGCGATGCTGCCGTGGGACATCTTGTCCAGTCCGGTCAGCGCGTGCACAAACTGGGTCTGGCCGTTGCCCTCAATACCCGCCAGGCAGAGGATCTCGCCCGCGCGCACCTGGAAGGAAACGTCCTTTACCGCGTTGCCGGCATGGATCTTGGACGCGACGGAAACTTCCTTCACATCCAGCACCACGTCGCCAAGCTGTTGCTCTTCTTTGTCGACCTTGAAATTGACGTCGCGCCCGACCATCATGCGGGAGAGCTCTTCCTTGGAAGAATCTTTGATGTCGACCGTGCCCATGTATTTGCCCTTGCGCAGCACCGTGCAGCGGTCGGCGGCGGCCATGATCTCGTTCAGCTTATGCGTGATGAAGAGAATGGACTTGCCTTCCTTGGTGAAGTTGCGCATGATCTCCATGAGCTCGTCGATTTCCTGCGGCGTTAAGACGGCCGTCGGCTCGTCGAAGATGAGGATCTCATTGTCTCTATAGAGCATTTTGAGAATCTCGACCCTCTGCTGCATACCGACGGAGATATCCTCGATCAGCGCGTCGGGATCGACCTGCAAACCGTACTTGTCGGAGAGCGCCATGACCTTCTTGCGCGCCTCCGCCTTTTGAATGAAGCCCAATTTATTCGGCTCCACGCCCAACATGATGTTATCCAATACCGTGAACACTTCCACCAGCTTGAAGTGCTGGTGAACCATGCCGATATTTAACTCATTCGCGTCGTTGGGATTGTCAATTTTAACAACTTGTCCATTCTTTTTGATTTGGCCGCCCTCCGGCTGATACAGGCCGAAGAGGACGCTCATCAAGGTGGATTTCCCCGCACCGTTTTCCCCCAGCAGAGCGTGAACCTCGCCCTGTTTGAGCTGCAACGTGATGTTGTCGTTTGCCAAAATGCCGGGGAACCGTTTGGTGATGTTTAGCATCTCTATGACATATTCGCTCATAGTACCTCCCCTTTTGATTCTTTGTATGAAAGAAGGGCCAGGCTTTTCGCCCAGCCCCTCATAGCCAGTTATTTCTGTTTAGAAATAATTATTCGTACTTGACAGCGATGTCAACTGTCGGGGGAGCGTCGATGCTGTTGCTGACAGCAATTTCGCCCGCCGCTACCTTCGCGAAGATCGCCTCGTAATCGGCGACGGAGAAGGTGGAGAGTCTCCAGGAACCGGCTGCTGTGGGCAGGCCAACCGCATTGTCGGCTGCGCCGAGGTTCGCGGTCTGTCCCGCAAAGTCTGCCGGCCATACCCAGTCATTTTCGAACAGGGCCAGGAGCGACATATGGGTGGAGTAGGTCAGACCCTTCATCGCCGAGGTGATGATGAGGTCGGACTCTGCCGACTGGTCAACGTCAACGCCGATAACTTTCGCGCCGGCTTCTTCCGCAGCCGCGATGACCGAGAAGAGCAGGCCGCCGCCGCAGGCGAAGACCACTTCGGTGCCGGAGCCGTACCAGGACGCCATCTTGGCCTTGACGTCATCCGTCGGCCAGAACACGCCGGAGTACCAGTACTTCAGCTCGATGTCATCCACATTGCCTTTTTCCTTGGCTGCGTCGTTCGCGCCCTGGACATAGCCAAAGCCGTAACGGACAACCGCCGGAACGTCCATGCCGCCGCAGAAGCCGAGCTTCGTGAAGCCGTCCATGACCGCTGCCCAACCCGCAAAGTAACCGGCCTGCTCTTCTTTGAACAGGATGTTATGGGTGTTGGGGGCTGTGAAGTAGGTTGCATAGTCCTCGGTGTGGGGCTCGCCGTCGATGAGCAGGAAGTTCACGTCGGGATAGTCGCCCTGGACAGCGTAGATCGCTGTCTCAAAGAGGAATCCGGGGCAGACAACGGCGGTCGCGCCATCGTCGATTGCGTTGCGGATCGTCTCGATACGCGCTTCGTCGGCATCCTCAGAGGGACGGAAGTACTTGTACTCCACGCCGGTCGCTTCGCCAAAGGCAACAACGCCTTCCCAGGTGCCCTGGTTGAAGGATTTGTCGTCAATGTCGCCAACGTCGGTGACCAGAGCCACTTTGCCGGATACACCATCGGGGATTTCGGGTACGGGTGTTACGTCCACATCAATGTTGGGATCGTCAGTCTCGGGATCAACTACCGGTTCTTCTGGTGCCGGGCAGGCCACGAGCGCGAAGATCAGTGCCAAAACTACTAACAGGGCAATGATTTTCTTCATAATTGAATAACCTCCTATTTCTTTTTTCCTGATTTTACAGGTCATTTTTTTATACGCTCTTCGCGTACGACTGTATTATAGCAGATAGTTTTCAAAAGAGCAATAAGATTTTTTTAATATTTATTACATTTTTTTTTTACAATTTGAACATAAGTCCGTGTTTGGGGCTTTTTCCCCTCGTCATCGCGGTTTTTTCCCCTCGTCATCGCGGTTTTTCCCCCTGGCCATCGTGGTTCTCTCCCCCGTCATTGCGGGCCGCGACCCGCAATCTCCCCCTGTCTTTCGGTATATATTTATGCTATAATTCCTGTATGTTTGGCTATATCCGCCCCCTTCTCTGCGAGAAACGGCCGCAGCTCAAGCCGCAATACCGCGCGTATTACTGCGGACTTTGCCGCGCGATCCGGCGGCGGCACGGCCTTGCCCCCACCCTCTTCCTGCAATATGACACGGTCTTTCTGGCGTTGCTGCTCGATGCAGTATATGAGGGGGACGAGGAGCTGAGAACGTGCCGGTGTTTGCACAGGTGCGGTGAGAGACGGAAAGAGTATGTCGCGGGCAATGTTTCCTTATATTATGCGGACGACGTGAATGTAGCGCTGGCCTACTTCAAGTGTCGTGACGACTGGGACGATGAGCGAAAGCTGTCGGGGCTGTTCGGCGCGGCGCTGCTGCGGCCGGCTATGCGGCGCGTGGAAAAGGCGCGGCCGGCGCTGGCGGAGGCGATAAAAAGAAGGCTGGATGAATTACGGGTGTTGGAGCAGGCCGGGGTTGACGGGCGACCACAGGTCGATCCTACGGTTGATTCTGATATGCTGGCGGATTGCTTTGCGAATCTGTTGGCGGATGTGGCGGCGTTGGCGCCCTCCCCTGCGTCATTGCGGCCCCCGAGCCGCAATCTCGGTAATGATGAGATTGCGGATCAAGTCCGCAATGACTGGGTTGAAACCCGCAATGACGTAAGAGTGGACCGCAATGACGTAATTGACGAGAAAGTCCTTGCGCCTTTGCGCTGGCTCTTTTATAATCTTGGCAGGTGGATTTATCTGATCGACGCGTGGGACGATCGGGAGAGAGACCGAAAAATTACTGTAGGGCGGGCAGCCCCCCTCCCCGAGGGGGGAGGTCGGCAATGCCGACAGGGGGGAGTTGCGCCCGCCGTGTGCAACCCGTTTCTGCGTGATGACGTGACAAAAGACGACGCGGCGTTTATGCTGTACAGTTCGCTGGCAGAGGCGGAGAAGGCGCTGGCATTGCTGCCACTGCAACGCAACGCAGACTTGCTGGGGAATATTGTGGTCGAGGGTTGCAGGGCGATGACGAAGGAGAAGTTGAAAGTGGAAAGTTGACAGGTGACAGTTAAGGAGGATTTTCTCCGAAAATCTTTTGATTGTATTTGAGAAAACACGCAGTGTTTTTTCCTTAACTGTCCACTGTCAACTGTCAATTGTCAACTGCAAAAAGGGGACGAAACATGAATCCTTACCAAGTACTGGGCATAAAAGAGGGCGCGTCGCAGGAGGAGATCCGGCGGGCGTATCTCGCGCTCGTGAAAAAATATCACCCCGACAAATACGCGGACAATCCGCTGCGGGAGCTGGCCGGTGAAAAGCTGAAGGAAGTGAACGCGGCTTATGAGATGTTGCAGGGCAAGGCAACCGGCGGCGGACAGGCTTATCAGTCGGGGACACGGACGCAGAGCGAGTACAGCGGGTCTTACGCCGCCGAGTTCCTGCAAGTGCGGGCCTATGCCGCGCAGGGGAATCTGGCCGCCGCGCAGTCGGTGTTGGCCGGGATCCCCCTGCGTAACGCCGAGTGGCATTATCTGAGCGGGATTGTGTATTTCCGCATGGGCTGGTACAGCCACGCGCGCGAGCACCTGACCAGGGCGCACAAGATGGAGCCTCAAAACGCGGAGTATGCGAACGCGTACCAGACCATTTTGAACAACGCGCAGCCCTATCGCGGCGGCAACGCGGCCGGCGGCGACGACTGCTCCTGCTGCCAGATTTGTTCGGCAATGCTGTGCATGAATTGTTTGTGCAACTGTTTTCGGTGCCGCTAGGGAAGTGTTGAGAGTGGGGTGTTGAGAGTGGAGCGAAGGAAAAAACTGCTGACGCAGTTTTAATCTTGTGGTAAACAGAAACCCATTCAATTCATGCCCGCAGGGCATACCTCCGCTCAACTCTCCACTCTCAACACTCCACTCTCATAAAAAGGAGAACTCATGAAGAAGTCTCAAAAAACATACAAACTCAGCCTCAGCGCGATGACCGTCGCGCTGTCCGTGCTGTTCCTGTACGGGTCGGAGTTGATCCCCTATATGCGCTTTCCGTTGTGCTTTTTGGCGTGTTTTTGTTTGCAGGTCCTGCTTTCTGAGCGGTTGGTCGGGCGGGCGTGGCTGTGCTTTTTGGGCGTGTCTGTTTTGTCCTTTTTCCTGCTGACCGACCGGTTCTCCTGGTTTGCCTGGGTCGCGCTGCTGGGGCACTACCCCATGGTGCGCGGCGCGGTGCATCGGTTTGTGCGCGCCGGCTGGGCGCAAAGCCTGTGTCTGGCCATCTATTGCAACCTGTCGCTGGCCGTCTTTGGCGTGGTCTTTATGCTGCTTTTTGACGTGCCGATCGCCGGACTGCTGCCGAACCTGCCGATTATTCTGCTGGTCGCCATTGCGGAGATTTTGATCTTCGGGCTGGACATTTTGTATCGGGCGTGCGTTGGGTTTTATGAGAGCAGGGTGCGGCCGTTGTTGCGGCAGTAATCAACATAGCGAGCGTAACCGTCAAATAAAAGAAGACCTCGGCAGATGGTTGAAAAAGTAGTACGATAGCTCCAACAGGGTTGAAAAAGTGAGGATTACTTTTTCAACCGGAAGGGAGCTATAAGTATGGACACAAG
>WRCT01000068.1 GCA_009783775.1 Clostridiales bacterium
AGAGAAAGCTCCCTACACAGGGAGCTTTTTTTAGATTCCAGATTCCAGATTCCAGACGCCAGACCGTAGGGGCGGGGTCAGCCCGCCCGCCTGACCTACTCGCCCTCGCGTGCCTCAACGATCCTGCCTCCCGAAAGATCATAATTCCACAAACTCTTAAACAGGAAAATACCGATAAACGCGTTGACCGACGACTTGATCAGGTTAAACGGGACAATGACCGGCGCCAGCATACCCGCCACGACCGAACGCGGCACATTCATAAAGATCGGCGTGAATAAGAGGTTCCAAAAGATCATACTGATATTCCACGCCACCACGCCGCAGGCCAGCGCGATAATCGCGGACAACAGCGTCTTTTTGCGCCGATAGATCAAACCGGCCACCAGCACGAGCGAGCCCGTGGCGAGAATGTGCATCGTTGCGCCGATGATCCCGCTGCCCGCGCTCACTGTGAACGCCTGGATCAAAGACACCGCCACGGTCATCAGCAGGCCCGGGATCGGCCCGAACATAAACGTGCCGATGATGATGGGGATGTCGCCCGCGTCATATTCCAAAAACGGCGCGGCGGGGAAGATGGGGAAGCGGATAAAATACACCAGCACCACCGAAAGCGCGCAAAGCACCCCCATCGTCACGATATTTCTTGTCGTCAGTTTCATAAAGTCAACCCTCCTAAAAAATAATAGCCCTTTGAAAAATCACTTCAAAGGGCCCATAACCGTGTTATGACTTCTCTCGTCCGGACTATACCGTCGGCCACGGAATCTCACCGTATCAGCTTTCGCTCGCGGGCTCATTGCTTTCGCACATCACCGCCGGTGGGGATCATACCCGCCCACAATTAAAATCTTGCTTGGATTTGCGAGGGTTTTCGTTTCCTGGCAAGGAGCAGGAGTGAGACGTAGCCGGAAACCTACGTCAATCGACGGCGACACCGACAGGGAGCGAAAAACCCGCAAAGACTGCATTATTTTAATTGGGGGCGGGTATTACAACCCCGCCCTGAAGTTGTAGGACTATAATACCGTCAAGCGCAGCGCTTGTCAAGCCCTGCCGTATTTGAAAGCTTTCGCCGCGACGGTGATCATATCGACCGTCGACCCGCCGATGACAATGCCCAACAACAAGACATGAACATTGGCAAGCAACTTGGACAAAAACGCGCCGCCGTCGCCCGCAATCAACCCGCCGATCTGTGACACAAAATCGGGGTTCATAATCCCGTTGCCCGCCAGAACCACCACCGCGCAGGCAATCATCAACAGGTCGGCAATCACGGTCACAATCGCCAGTCGCTTGGTGTACTGTCCCGCAATCAGCTTGTATGCCTCCTTGCCGATTCCCAGCGCGCCCCACAAAATAATCGGCAGCCAGAGCGAGCGGATCACAGCGGTCTGAAACACAGGGACCCAGCCAACGCCCTCTACCCACGCGCCCGCGAACCACGGAAAGACCAGAAATAAAACGGTAAAGACCGTCGCCCAGATCATGCCCATAATGGGGTCATGGCGTTTGATCCGCGCCTCATCCTTCGGCACGGCGGGCAGGCGGGAGAACATATCGCCCTCCTGCAAGGGCGCTTTCTTGCGCTCCAGAATAGCAAACACAATCGTGACAATCGAAAAGGCGGAAAGCACGCCGGAAAACGCGCCACCAACGGTCGCACCGATCGCCTTTGCGAAAAATTCCACTGTCGGCGCGGCCCCGCTCCCGTCAAAAACCAGGTTCAAAACGTTGCTCAGCAGCACCACGGCGGCCATAATGGGCAGCACAATTTTCAGCACGCGCTTGTAGATCAGCAGATAAATCCCGCTGATCAGAGCCTGCTTTTCCTCGCCGCTGTATTTGGCGGCCAGCTCCTCGGGCGTGCCCAATTCCGTCAGCACAACGCGCACGTCCTTTTCGGTGGGCAGCACGGCCCCGCAGCGCGTCTCGAGCATATCGCCGATCAGGCTCTCCAACTCCTTTTCCACCTCCGGCCGCGTCTTCTGCGGCAGCAACCGTACCACGGCATAGATGTAACGTTCAATCAACTCGTGCTTCATTTTTCCTCCTCCAATAATGCGTTCATGCTCTCCGCGGCGGCTCGCCAATGCTTTTTCAGCTCGGCCAAAACCTCCCGCCCAAAGGCCGTGGTCGCGTAATACTTGCGCGGCTTGGCGCCCTCTGTGTTCCACGCGCTCTCCAGCAAACCCTGGCCCTCCAGCCGCCGCAGCAGGGGATAGAGCGTGTTCGCCTCAATGGCGACTCCGGTCTGCGCCAGCTCCGCAATCAGGCTGTAACCATAGGTCGGATCCTTGAGTTTTGCCAGCACACAAAGAATCACCGTGCCCCGTCTCAGCTCCAAAACAAACCCCGAAACAATCTCTTCCAAATGCAAACCCATCACCTCACACGCTATTATATTCAACATTATATAGTGCGCAACACAGTATGTCAACAAAAAATAAAAACACCGCCGCAGCGGTGTTCGTGTGGTTTGTGTAGTTCGTGGTTAAAGAGAAACCCGCCGCGGCGGCAATCCTCGCTACTTCGGCAGAATGAGTTGCACACCCTGCGCGACCACGTGCAGCGGAATTTTATTCGCCACCGTTCGATTGATTTCCAGTATCTCAAACAGGGCCTCGCAGACGTCCGCGTCCCGCGAGACGGTGTTCAGCATTTGTCCCACGATATTGGGGCGAATGGCCGCTGCCTTGCCGAAGTCAATAGCCGCCTCCCGCTCCGCTGTGTTCGTGATAATGCTGACCTGGTTTAAGCCCTCCTGCATGATGGCCGAGGTGACTTGCCGCAGACGGTTTACTACCTTGTTTTGGATCTGCGCGATCATGTTCTGGTCGCGAAAATGCACCTTACGAATGTAGCAGGAACCCAGCTTATAACCCCATTCCTGTGATTTTTCCGAGACCTCCTGCCGCACGGTCCGGCTCATCATGTGCCGATTGATCATCATGCTGTCCAGAGGCAGATTGGACAGGCAACGCACCGTGGAGTTGCCCACGTTCGCGGCCAACGAGCCTCGTGGATTGGTGTTGCGGAAAATATAGGCCACGGGATCGTTGATGTACATTTCATACCAAAGCCCCATGCCCATCGGTGCGCCCTCCTCGGAGTTGACGGGCTGGCTCCTGAGGTATTGCTGATCTAAACGCAGATCGACCTTGTACTGTTTCCCCAGCCAATGTATGAACAGCGCGCGAAACCCGAGGTCCTTCCACAAAAAGTGCAGGCCAGGCTCGCGCAATACGCCGATCACGTTTCCGAACAGCACATAGACAATAGCCTGGCGTTCGCGCACAATGGCATAGACGCCCAGCAGGCGCGCCAGCCAGCGCAGCAGAAACAAGGCAAGCATAGCGCCGAGCGCCCCAAAAACGATCAAAATCATGGTTTCAGCCATTGCACTCACCTCCCGCTTGCGGTATGACAAAGCCCGTTTGTATTGGTTCCCGCTTCGTTTCATAGACGGACTTGGTCTGATCGAGCAGGGCCAGTTTCGCGTTTCGGATATAGGCGGCGAGCGCGGCCACGCCCCCGTGCCGTTTCAACGCGCTCAATTCCTTCGCGAGCAGATTCAACCCCTCGGTCTCGCTCTCCGCTTTTAATGTCTCAATTTCCACCGCCCGTTTGGACTGGACGATTTTCTGGTCCGCGGCGGCTTTGGCAAGGCTGATGTCGGAAGAGACCTGGTTGTGCGCGGTGTTGATGGCGGCCAGCGCGGACTCGACCTCGAGCGGAGGGTCAATACCGGTGATCAGAGAGGCCTCCAGCACAACCCCGTAGCGCGCCTCGGAGACGGCGCATTCCGCGTCCATATGGTCGTTGAGGTCCCGCAGGTTCTTCCGCAGGTCGTTGATGGAAATGCTGTCCGCGCCCTCCATAACCTCCTGCGAGTCCGTGTCCCGCCGCGTTCCCTCAAAGTTGGCGATCCGCTCGCGCAGCACCGATACAAAATAGCCCATCACGTGCGCGATCGGCTGTTTCACGCCAAAGAGATAGGCGTAGATATTGCGCTCGGAAACACGGTAGCGGATCTGGCCGGACAACTGAATATTCAGCTGATCCTTGGTCACCGCCTCCAGAACCGTGTTGCATTTATTGGCCTCGGGCGATTCGGGATCATAGGCCATATTGGAGGTGTTGGTGGCGACCGAAACCTTGTGCACCTTCTCCCACGGCCACTTGAAATAGGGCCCGCCGGGCGGAATCACCTGCAGCTGCGGAAAATTATAACGCTCCTTTTCATCTTCCCGCAGCGCGCCTGCTACGCCATCTCCCGCGTCGCTCAAACGCTTTGCGCGGCCAAACGCGGTCTTTACCGCGCGTTCGTTCTGATTGACCACGTAAAAACCGGTCAGCAGCACCCGAATGAACAGGTACAACAGCGCGCCAATGGCAAACGACAACCCAATACTCATTCTCAATCCCTTCCTTTCTCTAATTATAAGTATATAACTTCAATCCCCTTTTTCACCGCCATATTGACGGTCATCAGCGTGCCGCCGGACGGTTTGCGCAGATAGGCGATACACCGGTCCGCATGACAGACCAGCCGCTCATTGCGCGCGCGCATACAGCCCGAAAAATATTTTTCTGAGAGCACGTGCACCTGCGCTGCCTCGTCCAAAATACGGCGGTAGCGTTTCTTGTCGGCAAAGGCATAGCGGTCCGCCTGCCCCGCGTAGGGTACGATCACCCGCAGCTCTACCAGCGGGTCGAGCGCGCGGCACTCGAGCACCGTCTCGGCCGCCAGCAAATCAAACCCGCTTGCCCCGCCGTTGAGAAAGACCGTGAACCCCTCCGCGATCGCGTCCCGCACCGCGTGCAGCAGCGCCAGACGCAACTGAAAATACGCGGGCGTGCCCTCTTTGGGCAGCTCCCGATGGCCGGTGAAACAGCAAGCCTTGCGCGGTGTCATAGCGCACCTCGCTGCATACTGCGTCCCGCAAGCGCGTTCGCGATCGTGTCTCCGTCCAGGTACCGTCCGATCAGCGACACGGCCTCTTCCGCTGCGCCGTCAAACAAGTCCTCAAACGAAGACGCACTAACCCGTTCCCGCGCCCAGGGCGGCGCCCAGGGTTTGCGGCCCATATTCAAACAATCGTCTTCATCTGCCCGCCCGGGCCACACCAAAAAGCCCGAGAGCTTGCCCTTGCCGCCAAAGGGCCATTCCAGGCAGCGCGCGAAGGCTGACTTGCGCCCGTGCGGGTCAAAGAGCAGCTTGGCCACGGTCAAAAAGTTGCGGTAGCTGCGGGTAAATACGCCAGCGACCTTCTTGCCGCACAGGGCCGCGCTCCAGTCCGTCCACAGCGCGTCAACCGGTCCGGCCGCGGAAACGGGCGGCAGTCCGGCAAACGGATCGTCACGCTCCGAAAACCCGGGCAGCAGTCGGGAATCGATCAAGGCCTCAAAGCGCGAATGCGCCGGACCCGTGGCCCGCGATTCGATATAGGGGTGCACCCATGCGTCCAGCGCGAAGTGGCAGAGCAGGCCGCAGATATAAGAAGAGTGGGCAGTGGGCAGTGGGCAGTGGGCAGTGAGCAGTAGGGCGGGGGCTTGCTCCCGCCGCAGTGAGGAATGGGCAGTAGGGCGGGGGCTTGCTCCCGCCGCAGTGAGGAACGAGGCCGCGTCCATATTGTGAAAGGCGTTGCCCAGCTTTTTCTCATTCCTGCGGAACAGGGGCGGGGGGAGACGGTCATAGAAAAAGACATCGGGTCCCAAACAGCCCAGCAAAAACAGGCCCTCGTCCCAATTCCGGCTCCGGTCCAACCGCGCGTTTACCCTTCGCCCCAATTCCAAATGTGACAGTATATATGCCATAGCCATATTATATAGGCTCTACATGCCGAATACAATAAAAAATCCTGCGTGAGCGGTATTCGTGCTATTCGCGTCATTCGTGGCAAAAACAAAGACTCGCCCGCAGGCGCTTCGCGGCCCGAAAGCAAAAAGGCATAGAAAATGTATAATATCCTGGCGAAGGACTGGTAAACGGACCTTTCGCGTGATAGAATAGAAACGATGAAACATTCCGCGCGCCTGGCGCTTATTATTTTGGTCATGGTTTTGGTCGCCGCCGCCGCGCTGGTCTGGCTCGCGGTCGGGCTTGGCGTTGGCTTTGCCGGTTGTTTTGGGCGCGCAGGCAACGAGATCCCGTCGCTGGTTGTGGCTACGCCGACCGCCTCGGCGGACGCGAGCCCCCGCCCTGCCGCCACGCCTGCGCCCACGCCCGATCCCACACCGACCTCCGATATGCCGACCGCAAGCCCGCCCCAACCCCAAACCGACGAGGACTTTCTCGCCCTCTATATCCAGGGTATGAGCACAGAGGAGAAACTGGGCCAGCTTGTGATGTTCGGTTTTCAGGGGACCGATGAGGTCAGCGAGGCCTTCGCGGGCGTCATGCGGGACTGGAAGGTGGGCAATGTCATTCTCTATGGATACAATATTGTCAGGACCGACAAGGACGGCGGGTTTGCACGCTGCGCCGCGCTGAACAGCTCGGTGCAAAAGGCGAGCCGGAGCGAGATCCCGCTGTTGATCAGCCTGGACGCGGAGGGCGGGAAAGTCGTTCGGTTCCGCTGGCCCAAGTGGCCCAGCTCCGCCGCGACCCTGGGCAAGAGAAACAACCCCGACGAAGCGAGGGCGCTCTTTTCGCGCATCGGCACGGGCCTGTTGGACGTTGGCATCAACGTCAACCTGGCGCCCTGCCTGGATGTGGCCCGTGTGCCGGAAGAGACCTTTTTGACCACGCGCATCATCAGCGCAAACGCGAACGTGGCGGCCAATATCGGCACCGCCTGTATCGAAGGTATGCAAGCCGTGGGCTGTGTCTCGATTGCCAAACACTTCCCGGGCCACGGCGCGACCACAGAGGACTCGCACGAGCGTACACCCGTCGTGTCAAAGACCCTGGAGCGGCTGACCGACTATGATCTGATCCCCTTTGCCGCCGCCGTCGAGACGGGCGTGGACGGGATTTTGGTCGCGCATATCTCCTATCCGAAGATCGACCCGAAGGACATCGCGTCCATGTCCGATGTTATCATCGGGGAGTTGTTGCGGCAGCAGATGGGCTTTGACGGTATCGTCATGTCGGACGACTTTCGCATGACGGGCCTGACCTCCCGCTATACCGTAGAAAAAGCGGCGGTGCGGTTTATTTTGGCGGGCGGGGATTTGATTCTGTGCGGGCCGAGACACGAGCTGCAGCGGCGCATTATGACGGCGCTCACCGAGGCCGCCGCGGATGGGACCCTTTCGCCCGAGCGCATCGACGAAAGCGTGACCCGCATTCTGCGGGCGAAGATGAAGTATCTGGATTTTAATCCGCGCAACATATAATAATCATCAATCAAAAGAAACAGCCTGTCCAGGGTCCCCGCCAAGTCCGCAGACTTGGTGGGGTGGTTCGGCTGTTTCTTCCTTTTTCACTTGCGGCGGGAGCAAGCCCCCGCCCTACGATTCCCGATAGCTCGCGGTGGCCGCTTGCGCCTTGGCCCGCTTTTCGGCAGCTGCCTGCAGTGCCTTTGCCTTTTCTTCCTCTATGGCCGCCAGGACCTTCTTTTCGATCTCCTCACAGAGCTCCGGCGTGTCCTTCAATAGCAGCCGCGCGTTCTCGCGGCCCTGCGCCAAACGCATTTCGCCGTAGGAATACCAGGCGCCGGAGCGGTTGACGATCTTATAATCCACGCCACGGTCGAGCACGCTGCCCTCGCGGGAGATGCCCTCGCCGTAGTACATATCGAATTCGGCGGTCTTAAAGGGCGGAGCAACCTTGTTCTTCACCACCTTGACGCGGGTGCGGCTGCCGATAAAGTCATTGCCGGTCTTGAGCGACTCGATCCGGCGTACGTCCAGTCGGATCGTGGCGTAGAACTTTAACGCCTTGCCGCCCGTGGTGGTCTCGGGGCTGCCATAGGTCACGCCGACTTTGTCGCGCAGCTGGTTGATGAAGATCAGCACGGTGTTCGTTTTGGAGATAAAGCCGGTCAGTTTGCGCAGGGCCTGCGACATCAGGCGCGCCTGCAGGCCGACGTGCGAGTCGCCCATGTCGCCCTCGATCTCCGCCTTGGGCACCAATGCCGCCACAGAGTCCACGATGATCACGTCGATCGCGCCGCTGCGGATCAAAGCTTCGGTGATCTCCAGCGCCTGCTCGCCCGTGTCGGGTTGGGCGACATAAAGATCGTCGATACAGACGCCGAGCGCCTCCGCGTATTTGGGGTCCAACGCGTGCTCCGCGTCGATAAAGGCGGCGGTCCCGCCCAGTTTCTGCGCTTGCGCCACGATGTGCAGGGCAATGGTCGTCTTGCCGGAGGACTCCGGCCCGTAAATCTCAACCACCCTGCCGCGCGGCACGCCGCCCACGCCCAGCGCGATATCCAATTCCAGGCTGCCCGTCGGGATGCTGGGCACGTTCGCGCGCGCCTCGGGATCGCCCAATTTCATAATCGCGCCCCTGCCGAACTGTTTTTCGATCTGCGCCAGCGCGATTTCCAATGCTTTTTCTTTTTCCACTCTTTCGTCCCCCGTTGCCAAATTTTCAATCTTATCATACCACAATCAAGGATATTTCACAAGAGAAAAACAAACAAAAGGTTGACAGATCAAAGCCAAGTGGCTAAAATAGCAGAAGTAACGTGCGCCCTTGGCTCAGCTGGATAGAGCGTTTGGCTACGGACCAGAGAGTCCTCCGAGATTCTCAACACCAAAAACTGAAT
>WRCT01000069.1 GCA_009783775.1 Clostridiales bacterium
ACAGACAAAACAGCAAAACAATTAAACCGAAACGCATCCCCATGCATCTATGTAGTGAACGCGGAAAAACGCGAAGGAGGATACGCGAATGGCAATGACGCAGCAGCAAATACAGTTGGTGACCGCCGCCCAAAAAGGCGACGCAAAGAGCTTTGAAGAACTCTACGGCATCTACTACGAAAAGATTTACGCGCTGGCGAGGATGATCCTTCGCAACGGGGCCGACGCCGAGGACGTCCTGCAGGAGACATTTATCACGGCATGGCGGAAGCTGGGAACGCTCGAACATCCGCAGACGTTTTCGGTCTGGCTGCAAAAGATCGCGAAGAATCTCTGCTACATGCAGCTGCGAAGAAAGAACATCGTGATTTTGCTGGACGCCGAAAAAGACATCGGGGATTTCGACGCCGAGGAATCCGACGAGCTGCTGCCGGCCATCTATGCCGAAAGAGAGGATTTGCAGGAGAGGCTGGGCAGAATCATCGACAGCCTTTCCGATGTGCAACGGCAAGCGATCGTGCTCTACTATTTCAACGAGATGTCCGTCCCAGAAATCGCCGACGTGATGGAGTGCAGCGAGGGCACGGTCAAGTCCCGCCTGTTCTTCGCGCGCAAGACGATCCGCGCGGAAATCGAGGAGCGGGAGCGCAAGAGCGGCGAGCGGTTCTTCGGCATCGCGGGCATTCCCATGTTGCCGTTTGGCAAGCTGGTTTTCTCACGGATGGAGGCTCTATCTATCAGCCAAAGCGCGGCAAGCGCTTCCTTCAGCGCGGTTACAAGCTCCATTGCAGGCAGCGCCTCAACGGGCGCCGCTGAAATAACAGGAAAGGCGGTAACGGGCATGTCCAAAGCGGTAAAAATCATTATAGCAATCGTTGCAGTCGCGGCTATAGGCATCGCCGCGACGATTGCGCTGCCCAAGATCATCGGCGGGGGCAAAGAAGCGGAGGCAGGCGGCGCATGGGGCGGCGAATGGTATGTGAGCGGCCCGTGGGGAGAAATGACTTTTACCCAAAGCGGAAACACCGTCACCGGCGCGTACGAGCACGCGGGCGGAACCATAGAGGGAACGGTTTCGGGTAACGTTGTGACCGGAACGTGGGACCAGGGCGATACGAAGGGCCCATTTGAGCTTACCCTTTCCGGCGACGGGATGAGTTTCGACATGATCTGGGGTTATGAAGGCGGGGAAATGACGCGCAGCGATACAGGCACGCGCATCACCCCGTTGCCGGAAGGGTTCAGCGCCGCCGGCCAGGAGAGCAGCACAAGCGGCGGAGCTCCCGAAACAGATGCGCCATTGCCCGGCGGCGATGAGGATATAGCAGAGGCTGGCGGCAGCGCCCTGTCGCTTGAAGCCCTGAAGCAAGCCGCCGCCGATGTGGGCTTTGAAATCGACAACAGCATGGCTTCCACTAACAACGCGCAGGAAACCCTGCCCAGGCCGGAAAAGGGCTTCTGCATTGTCGTTGAGAGCGCGAGCTTGTTCAGCGGCGAGATTTCCAAAACATCGGCGATTTTCATCAATGCATTCGCCTCCGCAGAGGACGCGCAGGAATACGCCGGCTATGTCAACGACGATGGAAATACCGTTGCGGAAGCTTATATCTGGCGGGAATTCTGCGTCGAATTCGCGAACACCGCCGCGCTGGAGCAAAAGGACGCGCTCATTGCAGCCTTCGCGGCAATTGGCTGGGGCGGCGATGACCGTGCGAATACCGGCGGCAAAACCGCGGTCGATATCACCGCGCTGTATGAAGCGGCGGGCTACTTTGTCGGCCCGATTGAAGGCGCCGCGCTGCAGGGGGCCGCGTCCGGCCTGAACTGCATGGGCGCCGCCGGGGTCGCGCAGTTCTACTTTCACTCGTCGGACGCTGCCGCGACTGCCGCCAAAGCGGCCAAATACGATGTCTCAGCAGCGGCGCAGCTGGACTGGATCTGCAAAATCGACGGACACATTGTTTATATGGGAAATGAGGCCGCGCTCGCGGTTTATGACGCGGCGCGATAAAGAAAGGAGCCAAGCGATATGGGTTTATACGACGACATTCAAAACGAGATTCAGCAGCGGCAGGACGCCAAAATCACATTAAAAGAGCCAATGACGATCGATGAGATATATGCTCTTATGACACAGCGGTGGGATACGCAAAAATATGGCGGTTTCAAGCTGGGGAAATTACTGAAGCTGAGGTGGATCGACTTCGACGCCTACATGATGATGTGGTATGGCGTTCAAGTCACGGACGCCGGCACTGTCGTCCAGGTTGTGCCAAAACCCACGAATCAGAGCTATTCAGCCCTTCCAAAGGCGCAGAAGGAGCAGGTCAAAGCCGTTGTGAATGTCCGCAAGGCCATCGACCGCGCGGAAATCAGGAAGCATGAATTTGCCCATCTGAGGCTTTTGTGCGATGCGATGCGGGAAGTGCTGCATGACAGGATAATCTGAATCTCAGGTAAACAAAACATGAAAGGCTTCACTGCCGTGTTTTTGACGGCAGGACGAGGCTGGGCGGGATATATCCAAAAATTATGAGGCTGAGGAGGAATCGACATGCAAAGCAAAATCAGGAAACACATTTCTATGTTGCTGGCGGCGGCGATGGCGTTCGGGGTGTTCGCTGCTCTGCCGTTGATGGCGAACGCGGCGGGTTTCGGCACGGTGCCCATGCCCGCGGCGGCGTACGCTCACTCTCTCTCGCTGCGAAGCGACGGCACGGTCTGGGCTTGGGGGCGCAACAATCTGGGCCAGCTGGGAGACGGCACTGACACGGAGCGAACCTATCCCGCGCAGATAGAAACCGCGCCTGGCGTGCCTCTGAGCGGCGTGGTTCTCATTGCGACAGGCGGGCATCATTCCCTCGCGTTGAAGAACGACGGCACGGTCTGGGCCTGGGGCTATAACGCGCATGGCCAGTTGGGCAACGGCACAACCGTAGCCAACAACCGTGCCGTACCGGTGGAAGCCTCGCCCGGCACTGCCTTAAGCGGCGTAATCGCCGTCGCGGCCAATACAAATCATTCCCTTGCACTGAAAGGCGACGGCACGGTCTGGGCCTGGGGACGGAATGACTATGGCCAACTGGGTGACGGCACAACCATGCAGAGCAACAGCCCCGTACAGGTGATGGCATTGTCCGGCGTACCCATGGACAACGTAACCGCCATCGCGGCGAGCGCCTATCACTCCCTTGCGCTGAAAAGCGATGGCACGGTCTATGCCTGGGGGCAGAATACCTACGGCCAGCTGGGCGACGGAACGGCAACTGACAGCGGCAATCCCGTGCGGGTGACGGCGTTGCCCGGCGTGCCTCTCGGCGATATAACTGCCATCGACGCGGGCGGCACACACTGCCTCGCCCTGAAGGACGACGGCACGGTATGGGCCTGGGGACGGAACAATTTCAGCCAGCTGGGCGACGGTACCAAAATCAACCGGAACAATCCCGTGCAGGTGGGCGGGGCTTTGGGCGGCGTGAGCGCCATCGCTGCCGGGAACCAGTATTCCCTCGTGCTGAAAGACGACGGCACGGTCTGGGCCTGGGGGAACAACGGCAACGGCGACCTGGGCGACGGCAGCACCACAGAGCGTAATACCCCCGTGCAAGTAATGCTTTCAGCAGGCGAAGCCCTGAATGGTATTGACGCCATCGCGGCGGGCTCCGGCCATAACCTCGCGCTGAGAAGCGACGACACGGTTTGGTCCTGGGGACGGAATGACTATAGACAGCTGGGCGACGGCAGCGGCACCACGAGCCGCCGCAATCCCGTGCAGGTGATGCTCTCCAGCGGCGAGGCACTGCATTTGATCGTCTTTGGCCTCATGGTCGCCGGCGGTACGGGCAGCGGCGGTTTCGCGGCGGGTGCGACAGTCACCATAATGGCCAATGCGGCTCCCGCTGGCCAGCGGTTCAAGCAATGGAACATCAGCCCCGCTGTCACTTTCATCGGCGGCGCCGGCGCGGCCAGTGCCACAGCGCAATTCATCATGCCCGCTCAAGCGGTCACGGCCACGGCGCTGTATGAGCCAATTCCAACCTATGTACTGACGGTCGTCAACGGCTCGGGCGGAGGCAGCTACCCGGCAGGCACGGTTGTCACTATCACGGCGGATGCTGCGCCTGGCGGGCAAGTGTTTGACAAGTGGACGGCAAGCACGGGCGCGGTGGCCAACGAGAACAGCGCAAGCACAGGCTTTACGATGCCCTCCAGCGCGGCAGCGGTGACGGCGGCCTATAAGGACGCGCCCATACAAAAGCAGTATTTCAAGCTCTGGAGCAAAGTGACCAGGTGGGAAAAGACTCCCCTAAACTGGCTCCTATGTATCTGCTTGTTCGGGTGGATTTGGTTCGTATTTTAGCCTGCAAGCGGCTAACAACGGAAATAGTAATCTCCGACTGCGGCGCGGCGCTGAACTACAAGCGTCCCACCGACAAACCCCAAAACCACTACTTTTCCTGCCACAACAACCGCCAGAACAACGGCCTGTGCGCCACCACCCACCACATCCGCGTGGATTCCGTCACGGACATCGTAACGCACCAAATACGCAGCATCCTGTATTTCGCAAGCTATTTCGAGGACGAGTTCGTGAAGCTCGTTGTAGACGAGCACTACCGCCGAGTACAGGTGCAGCAGCGGCAGAACGGAAAAGACGACGACCGCCGTCAGCCTGGAATGAGTTTCATGGACGCGGCGCAACATCTTCTCGGACGGCCTGCTTTACAGCCGCCCGTTTTTTCATGCGCTGCGAAGCCACCACCGAAAAAAACCTACGTCTGCCTCCCGCTACGCCCGACAACGCTGGAGTATTTGCCATACGCGCCCTCTTGTGGCAAAAACTCTGCAAACAAAAGGCCCCGAAGCGGTTTGTCCTTTCGCTCCGGGGCCTTTGTTGCGTTATTCAGTCGCTAAAACCACATCCAGATGAACCCAAAGCCCAGGAAGAACAGCAGGTAGTGCCACCACGCGCCGTACCACTTGGCGTTGGTGCCGAAGATGCCCTTTGCGGGGGGCGCAGTATAGTAATCGCCCCACTCCATCGTCTTCGTGGCAGTCCCAATCGTGAAATTGATCACCGGCTTGGCCCCGGTGCAGTCCCATGCCGCTGTGCCGGTTCCCTTTTTCACGGTCAGGCCCGTGCTTGCGCCGTCGCGCGCGGCAGGCACCGCGAGGGTGTCTACCTCCACGATCAGGCCGCTGTTCACAAAAAATCCACCGGTGCAGGTGCCCGCCAAATATGCGGCTACGCCGCTTCCGACATAGATTGCGTTGCCCCCAGCGCCGGTTGCTTTTACCATGCCACCGGAAATCTTTACATTGCCATTGGTGAAGATGGCCTCATAACCAGCGCCGGCAGTTGTCACCGTGCCGCCCGAAACCGTGACGTCGCCGCTGTCGGAGTAGATAGCATCCCCGTCGCTTGCTTGCACCGTACCGCCGGAAACCGTGACGCTGCCACTGGTGGTTTTGATAGCTTGGCCGTAATCTCCAGTAGCTTTTACTGTGCCGCCGGAAATCGTGACGTTGGCCTCGCAGGCGTCAAGAGCCCTGCCGTCAGCCCCGGTTGCCTGCACCATACCGCCGGAAACCGTGATGTTGGTATAGCTATAGATAGCGTAGCCGTATTCCCCGGTTGCCTCCACCGTGCCGCCGGTCACGATAACGTCGCCGCTGTCGCCGCAGATAGCGGTGCCGCCATCTCCGCTGACGGAAAGCGTTCCGCCGGAAACAACGAACGTTACCTTTTCGTTTGGGTCATTGTTGCAGATCATATTGCCAATGCCGGTGGTGCTGATGGTGCCACCCTGGGCAATCTCGAAGGTTCCCTTGCCGTAAAAAGTGATCAAAGTACGATTGGAGCCGGTATAGGTTGCTTTCCAGATGACCTTTTTCCCTGCGGGGATGGTCAGAGCCAACAAAGCGGCCACGCCGGTTTTGCTGCCGGTGATAGTGACTGTGTCGCCGCTTGCCGCCGCGTCAATTTTGTTTTGAATATTGGTTTGGATTTGCGCCACGGTGTCGGTTCCCGCGATGACGACGGAGTGGTCCGCCGCCCTTGCCACAACAGGCGCGGCGGCAATCACCCCGGCCATCATGAGCAGCGTGAGCAATACGGAAATGTATTTGCGTGATCTCGTTTGCATGACTGATTCCCCCTAAATTATTTGTGATATGCCTTGTTGCCTGTTATCAGAACCACATCCAGATGAACCCGAAGCAGAAGAAGAACAGCAGGTAGTGCCACCACGCGCCGTACCACTTGGCGTTGGTGCCGAAGATGCCCTTGTCGGGCTTCGCCGCGGCAATCACGATCGTCAGCGCCTTGGTGTCCTCGCCGCAGCCGTTTTGCGCCTTCACGGTGAAGTTGGCCGTGCCCGCCGCCGTGGGCGTCCCCGAAATCACGCCGGTGGCCGCATTGAGCGCCAAGCCGCCTGGCAAACTGCCGACAACGCTCCACGCGATGGGCGTGTCGCCCGTGGCCGCGAGGGTCTGGCCGTACGCCGCGCCCACGGTGCCGCCCGGCAGGCTGGCTGTCGTGATGGCCGGGGCGTTGCCCTTCACCCAAATATAGTCGGTGTCATATGAGTCGTACGTGCCCTTGTATTCATAATACCCTGGCTTGGTCGTGTTGGCCTCATATTCCGCCTGTGTTTTGTCTACAGCGCCGACACAGACGTAATTCACGCCAAGCGGAACCGTGATTATGCCTTCGACGGTGATTTTACCGCCTTCGAGGGCATTCGCGCCCTTGCCGGACGTGCCGGTATGCGTCACGTTGCCATAGACGATGACAGTTCCATTGTTGTATGCGTATACAGCTCTTACGGGAAAAGCAGCATTTACATTGGTTACCTCGATTTTGGAGCCGCTGTCCTGCGCGTAAACTGTAATGGTGGTGCCACCGAGAATGCCGGATACGTTAAACTCGCCGTTGCCGGGGTCGGCCAGCAAAACCTGGCCGCCGGTACGGGCACGTACCCCTCTGGTGGCGTTGAGGGTGTAGCCGTTGAGATCGAAGGTAACGGTTTTGGATGTGGTGATGTCAATCTCGCTGTCATACGTAATATCATCCAGCAGCTTGATGGTCTGCCCGTCCGTCACCGCCGCCAGGGCGTCGGCGAGGTCGGCGTAGCCCTGCGTGCCGATCTCGCACACGGCGGGCCTGGTGTCCTTCACCCAAACGGTGCTGGTGCCGCCCGTGTAGGTGAGATAGCCGTTTTTCGTGGTGGGGGTTGTGAACTGCGCTTGGGTTTTGGCCACGCCGCCGACCTGAATATATGTCGCACCCGCGGGAGCGATAATACTGCCGTTTACCGTAACGTTGGCATTATTGGTCGCATATACACCGTAAGTTGTGCTGCTATTGCCAACCACTGTCACATCGCCATAAATGGTCACCTCTGTGCCGCTGTTTGCCGCAAATACCCCGTATGCAAAGCCGGACGTTCTGGTCGCCTTTATGTTTGTGACCTCAACCTTACTATTCGAAGCGTATACGCCATCAGTTGTACCGGTTACGTTAAATTCGCCGTTTGCCGGATTGAGCAGCTTGACCTCCCCGCTGTTGGATACATCAAGCCCCCGGCCCGATGTGTTGACGACATCAAGTTTCTTGCCGTTGAGGTCGAATGTGATGCTTTTACTGTTGATGATAATCCCGCTGTTGTACGTAATATCATCCAGCAGCTTGATGGTCTGCCCGCTGGTCACCGCCGCCAGGGCGTCGGCAAGGTTGTTGTACCTTGTCGTGCCGATGGAGCACACGGCTGGGTCTTTCACCCAAACGGTGCCGGTGCCGAAGCCGCGATATTGGAGGTACCCCGTCTTGTTTGTGCTGGCATCATAATCCCCCGGGAGAAGGTCTGTATTTCCGCAATTGATATACGCCACGCCCGGGGAAACCGTGAGCGTGCCATCAATGGTGATTTCGCCGCCGCCGTGGGCATTTGCGCCAAAACCGGACGTGCCGGTGTGCGACACATTGCCATAGACAATAACTTCGGCGTTCGCATTAGCTACTACAGCACTAGACCCATTGTTGGCGCAGTTCACATTGGAGACTTCGACTTTGCTGGCACTTGCGTAAACTTGCCCGTTGACGTTAAGCTCTCCGTTGCCGGGGTCGGCCAGCAGAAACTGGCTGCCGTTGTTGGCTGTAATGTCATTACCAAAGTTGAGCGTGTAGCCGTTGAGGTCGAAGATATAGGTAAACGCGTTGATAGTAAAACCATAAGGGTACGTGATGTCATCCAGCAGCGTGATGGTGTCTCCGCTCTCTAAGTCATACCAAACGTCATCCAGGTCATAATACAGTGTTGCGCCGATGGAGCAGACCGGCCCCGCCGCCCCGGCCGTGACAGGCGCGACGGCAATCACCCCAATCATCATGAGCAGCGCGAGCAATACGGACAGGAGTTTGCGTATTGTTGTTTTCATCTTGATCTCTCCTTATTAATATTTGGGTTGCCAATAAGTCAAGTATATTGTAGCACAAAAGATTCCATTTGTCGTTATTCGTTTGCGCCATCTTTTTATCCGGTAGCGCCATCTAAAAGCGGAGGCCCCCTGCGCGGGGGGCCTGGCGGTCTATTTGTGCAGGTTTGCTTTTCTGTATTGTGTCGGCGTCATCCCGGTTTTCTCCTTGAAATGCCTGTGATACGCCCCGTGATAATCCGCGCCGCAGGCTTTAAA
>WRCT01000070.1 GCA_009783775.1 Clostridiales bacterium
ATGCGGCAAGGGTAAGCGCCAACACCAATATTAGCACCATAGCTATAAATCTCTTTGTATTCATTGAATTGTTTCCTCCTTCAACAGCGCCACATTGATATTTACGGCTTGGCGGTGTTCTTCATCGGACATGGACGGGTCCTTCCAGTCATAGAAAAGCCGGCATGGCAACTCGGCACATTCGCCGCAGGTTTTATAACCTTTCCTGTTGACCGAACAGGCATAAATCGGACAACGCTCCACGCCAAAGTTTTCTATGTAGAAAGGTTTTCCACAGCTTTGTTGGCATCCGCTGCCGCACTTTTCTTTCAGGGGACACGCATCACAATTGATTCCGCACGGTGATAAATTCATGGTCATTCTCCTTTATGTTTTTTCTTTATTATACTTAACGTCAACCACCCCCGGCAAGGTCATATAAAATGCAGCAACCTCTTTCATGAGGGTTTCGATTTCATCTTGTTTTTCTATTTTTGCCTCATAAATGCAAATTTCATTAAACATAAACGGTGTCCTCTCAGGCAAAGAACTTGTAATTTTGATGTGATTATAATAGCAGTTTTTGTCGCCAAAAGCAATGCAAATAAAACAATACCCCTGCACCTTCTTTTCTTGCCCCCTGCACCTTCTTGCGCACCTTCCTTGCAGAAGATTCTTCGCTAACGCTCAGAAGGATAGTGCGCCTCCAGATACACCAGCGGAAAGGCGGCGCGGAGAACTTGATGGGTTTGCACGGTGAATCCATTTTGGGCGATGAAGGTGACGTACTCGGCGGGGGTCCATTTGGCATAGGTTTCAAAGCCGATCCATTTTAAGAATTTCGCGTTGAGGTCCCAGGTTTTCGTGCGGATATGGCCGTGGGAATAGGTCGGGGCGATCAGCAGGCCGTTGGGTTTTAAGACGCGCGCGATTTCTGAAAGGACCTTGGTTGGGTCGGGCATAATGTGCAGCGCGTTGGAGATGATGGCGGCGTCAAAGGCTTGATCGTCAAAGGGCAGCGCCGTCGCGTCCGCGACCGAAAAGCGCAGATTGGCGGGCGCTTTTTTCTTTTGCGCGGCCGCGATCATTTTGGGCGCAAAGTCAATCGCCTCGATACGGCGCACATGGGCAGCGATATTTACGGCGATCAGGCCGGTGCCCGTGGCGACTTCCAGCACATTCATTTCGGGCGAAAGCGCGGCGGCCATGCGGCGATACATTTCGGCGTATGCAGGCCCGTTGAATCGCTTGATCTCAAAATCATAGAGTTTCGCGTAGCGGTCCCAAAAAGCCCTGTTGTCCTTACTCATGCATTACCGCAGCACTTCTTGTATTTCTTGCCACTGCCGCAGGGGCAGGGGTCGTTGCGACCCACGCTTTCCTCTGCGACAAAAACCTTGGAGGCGCGGAAGGACTTTGTGATTTCTTTGCGCTGTTGCTCGGTGCGCACCGCGTCCCACTCGGGCAGCTCGTAGAGCCAGTCCGCCTTGGCGCCCAGCATATTGAAATAAAGCTTGTCAAAGTCCGCCGCGAGGGTGATTTCGCTCTCTTCTGTCAGATTGTCCAGTTCCAGCGGGTCGCCCGCCAGGCTGGCGTTGATGCCGTCCAGAAAGCCGGTAAAGGACAGATTGTCCATGTCGAACTCTGCCGCCAGGGTGGCTAATGTGCCCGCGAAGGGCTCCGTGTGACGGGCCAGGATTTTCTTGTAGACCTCTGTCTCCGCGTCAAAATAGGTGCGCCAGAATTTGTCATAGTCCTGCTGCGTGGGGTGGTCCTTGGCGATTGCCAGCCAGTCTTGGTATAAGCTCATAGTTCCTCCTTGTTTTGCGGACGAGCAATGGTCGCCCCTATGTGTGTTTTTGGATAAGCGGGCGAACGCAGTTCGCCCCTACGGTTGCAATGTTCCCGCGATATTTCTGTTCCACAGGAGCCAGGCGTCCTCGCCCGTGTCCTGATAGTAGCCTTTGCGGCAGCCCTGGCGCTCGAAACCGAAGCCCGCGTAAAGCTGCTGTGCGGCGCGGTTGCTTTCGCGCACCTCCAACGTCATGGCCGTTGCGCCGAGGGCGACAGCCTTTTCCATGGACGCGCGCAACAGCAGTTTGCCCAGCCCTCCGCCGCGCGCCTCGGGATGGACGGCAAGGTTCGTTACGTGCGCCTCGTCCGCCATCACCCACATACCGCAGTAGCCGAGCACGCGCCCGTCCTCTTCCAGCACCAGATAGTGCGCGACGGCGTTGTGCAGCTCACTGCGCAGGGCCATCTTCGACCAGGGCGTGCGAAAGGACAGGCATTCGATCTCGTGTATGGCGGCGATATCGCCTTTTCGCATGGCTCTGACCGTCATAGTTTTTCCTTCCATAGCCGTTCCGCCTGCGAGGGGCGCAGGTAAAGCGGCGTTGCCTCGATGTCGCCCGCGCGGTTTGCCGCAAGCAGAGCTACGTCACCGGCGTTGGGCAGAGATTGCGAATCAAGTCCGCAATGACGTGCGGGCAGTGCGCCGCTGCCTACGCAGAGTCCGCCATCGGGCAGTTGGGCAAGCGCCTCGGCCATTATGCAGGCGCATGGCTCGAGCAGAATTTTCTCGCCATCATACATCGCCGCGTAGCCGTTGCCGTTGCGCGCGTCGATCAGGGCGAGCACGGGGTGGCCCTGTTCCCGATAGGGATAGGCCAGCGTTTCCAGGGCATTGACGGAGATGACGGGCTTATCATGCCAGGCGGCCAGGCCGTTGGCCAAACACACGCCTATGCGCACGCCGGTGAACGAGCCCGGCCCCACGTCCACCGCGAAGGCGTCCATGTCCGCCGTGGTCAGGCCGTGCTTTGTCAGCAGCGCCTCCGCCTCGGGCAATACGGATTCCGCGTGCCGCAGGTGGGAGGGGGCGAATTGAACGAAAAGCTCGCTGCCGTTAAGGAGCGCGACTGAGGCGGTTTTATCGGTTGTTTCAAAGGCAAGCAATTTCATTGCAGATTCCAGACTCCAGATTCCAGATTCCAGAGGGTTTCGTATGGTTCTCCGTGGGCAGTCAGGGTCACGGTGCGGGGCGTGTCTCCGCTGCCTTCTATATGGACTTCCAGACGTTCGGCGGGCAGGGCGTCTGGTTGGAGGTCGGCCCACTCCATGACGATTAGGGCGGGCGCGGCCAGATAGTCCTCGTAGCCGATGGCATGGAGCTCGCTCAAATCGTGCAGGCGGTAGACGTCAAAGTGATACAGCGGCGGGGTCGTGTCGTACTCCTGCACAATGGTAAAGGTCGGGCTGGTAAGGTGATTCAGACCAAGCGCCCGCGCCAAACCACGCGCGAAGACGGTCTTGCCCGCCCCCAGCGCGCCGGTCAGCGCCACAAAGCCGCCGCTGCGCAAGCTCTCGCAGACCGTTTGTCCCAGCATGAGCAGTTCCTCTTCATTCAGATTGTGCCACGTTCTCTGAATCAAAACAAGTCCCTTTCCAAAAGCTCCGCAGCAAAGCTGCCATAACGGTCCTGCTCAATGGCGAGCCTAGCGTCCTCCATCAGCCGCAGGGAGAAACGCAGGTTGTGCGTGGAGATCAGGTGCGCGGCCAGCATTTCTTCCGCTTTGATTAAATGGCGCAGGTAGGCGCGGCTGAAGTTTTGGCAGCAGTAGCAGTCGCAGCCTTCCTCGATGGGACCAAAGTCGCGGGCGTAAGTTTTGTTGCGCAGCATGACGCGGCCGTTGCGGGTGAGCGCCAGGCCATTGCGCGCCGCGCGGGTTTGGAGCACGCAGTCGAACATATCTATGCCGCGCAAGACGCCCTCAAGCAGGCAGTCCGGACTGCCCACGCCCATCAGATAGCGCGGTTTGTGCGTTGGCATGAGCGGCATGAGCGCCTCGAGGTTTTCATACATGACGGGCTTGGGTTCGCCCACGCTCAGGCCGCCGATCCCATAGCCCGGGAAATCCATCTCGGCCAGCGTGCGCGCGCTCTCGCGGCGCAGCGCGGGGAAAACGCCGCCCTGCACAATGCCGAACAGGGCCTGGTCGGGGCGGCTGTGCGCCTCTTGGCAACGCTGCGCCCAGCGGTGGGTGCGGCCCATAGCGGCGCGGGCGTAGGTTTCGTCCGCATCGGCAGGCGCGCATTCGTCAAAGCACATGGCGATGTCCGCGCCCAAAGCCTGCTCGATCTCCATCACGGACTCGGGCGTGAAGAGGTGGCGGCTGCCGTCGATATGCGAGCGGAAGAGCACGCCGTCCTCGCGGATGTCGTTGATCTTCGCCAGCGAAAACACCTGAAACCCGCCGCTGTCGGTGAGGATCGGCCGGTCCCAGCCCATGAACTTATGCAACCCGCCCGCCTCCGCGACCAGCTCGTGACCGGGGCGCAAATAAAGGTGATAGGTGTTGCCGAGGATGATCTGCGCGGCGATTTCTTTTAAGTCGCGCGGGGTCATGGCCTTGACCGTCGCCTGCGTGCCCACGGGCATATAGCAGGGCGTTTCGATCAGACCGTGGGGCGTGTGCAACCGCCCGCGCCGCGCGCCGGATTGGATGCAGGTATGGAGTAGTTCGAACTTGAATCCCTTCATTTACTTTAACAACCAGTCCAGTACATTTATCTGCTTGATTCCATTGTGCGAGGCAAGCGGGGTGTTGTCCATTGTCAGGAGGTACTTCGGATTATGGTCGCCAATGGCCTCCAGCGGCGCAAGCTCGCGGCGTAAGGTTATGCCGTCCGGATCAATCACGGTATAGGCAACCTGATAGTATTCCTCGCCCTCGTCACCGATCGCGATGAAGTCAACCTCAGTATTGCCGACTTTGCCGATGTAAATCTCATAGCCCCGGCGCAGCAGCTCAAGGAAAACAACATTTTCAAGAATATGCCCCATGTCCGCCTTTTTCGTTCCGAGCAGTGCGTAACGCAAACCAATGTCGGCGGCATAGTATTTATCGCCTGTTTTTAAGTATTGCTTTCCCTTTACGTCATACCGCCCAATCTGATAGAGGATAAAACAATCTGTCAGCGCGGTTAGATAGCTCTCCACAGTATGAACAGAGATTTTTCGTCCCGCTGAAGTCATAGTGTCAGCGATGCTTTTGGTTGAGCAGATATTTCCGATATTGTCGAACATAAAGCGGACGACGCTTTTCAACATAGCCGTATCGGGAAATTTTTTTCGGGCAACGATATCTTTTAACACAATGGTGTCATAAATGCCTTGCAGGTATTGCCGTCTGTCCTTGGGATTTGATATCTCAAGCGCATAGGGAAACGCGCTGTTTTGAATGAAGTTCGCGTATAGCCGCTCAGGATTTTGTTCCCCCGAAAAACATGAGACGTATTCCTTGAATGACAGCGGAAGCATTTTGATTTCAACATATCGTCCGGACAGCAAGGTCGCCAGTTCGCCGCTCAGAAGATGGGCGTTTGAGCCTGTGATGTAAACATCACAGTTCTTTTTTACATATAGGCTGTCGACTGCTTTTTGAAAGTCAATGACCCGCTGGACTTCATCTAAAAAAACATACATCTTCTTGTCCGGCAAAAGCCCTTCCGACACAAAGTTGTATAACTGCTTGTATGTTTCCAGTTCGTCATGCTCCCCTTCTTCAAGGTTGATTGAAATAATCTGCTCATCGGTTACGCCGTCAGAGCGCAGATAATCCTGATATAACTCAAACAGCGTAGACTTTCCGCACCGTCTGATGCCAGTCACCACTTTGATTAGTTTCTTATCCCGAAAGCGGATAAGTGTGTCCAGATATTCCTTTCTTTGTATCATAGCAGTTACCTCCGTACGAGTTTTATTGAATTATACAAAAAGCCATTCGGAATGTCAAGTTTTTGCAACACTCATGCAAAAACTGATTGAGTTCGATAACTTTTTGCAGTATCAGTATTGTCGAGGGCGGTTGTAATTATGCAATGTCACCGTACTTGTCAACAGCCGCCCGCGTCTTGCGCCGGATTGGGTGCAGGTATGGAGTAGTTCAAAGGTAACAGGTTGGGTCAAGGGTGTTTCTCCTTACTTATTTAACCGCGAATGACGCGAATGGCGCGAATACCGCTGCGGCGGGGTTTTCTATTCTACCACGAAAAGCACGAAAAGGCACGAAACGCTGCGGCGGGTAGACGCGCAATACGCGCCCCTACAACGGTGGGCGGGCTGACCCAGCCCCTACGGTTACAGGTGCGTTACAGTCCCCAGTATTTCTCTAAAAACGCGTCGCCGAGGATTGCGCGATATACCTCGATGTTTTCCACGATCATTTGCTCGATCGTCAGTCCATTGTCAAAGCCCGATTTGAATGTGCCGGCCAACAGAGCAAAGTTCTCGTGGTTCGGGCGGAAGGTGGTGCTGTCTCTATGCTCGGTATCAAACCAGGAGTAATGTCCTCTTTCATCATAAGAGATCGAGACCAGCTCTCCATCGCTTAATCTGACGGTGATACTCGCCCATGTTTCACAACCTCGCATAGAATAATAGCCCATGTGCAGTATAGCATAATTCTAATAAAAAAGACAGGCGTCGCCGAAGGAGAAGAAACGGTAGCGGGAGGCGACGGCGTGGGCGTAGAGGCGCAGGATTTCTTCACGCGAGGCGAAGGCGGAGATGAGCATGAGCAGGGTGGATTCGGGCAGGTGGAAGTTGGTGATCAAGGCGTCGCAGGCGCGGAAAGCGTAGCCGGGCGTGATGAAGATGGAGGTCAGGCCGCTGGCGGCGTGAATCGTGCCGTTTTCGTCCGCCACGCTTTCGAGGGTGCGCACCGAGGTTGTGCCCACGCAGACCACGCGCCCGCCCGCGGCCCGCGCCGCGTTGATGGCTGCCGCCGCCTCGGCCGAAACTTGATAATACTCCGCGTGCATTTGGTGATCCTCGAGACTTTCGGCGGACACGGGACGGAAGGTGCCCAGCCCCACATGCAGCAGAATGTCGACAATGGTCACGCCCTTGGCCGCGATTTGGGCGAGCAGGGCCTCGTCAAAGTGCAGGCCCGCGGTGGGCGCGGCGGCGGAGCCCTGCTGCCGCGCGTAGACCGTCTGGTAGCGCTCGCGCTCGGCCAGGCGCTCGGTGATGTATGGCGGCAGGGGCATCTCCCCCGCACGATCCAGGACTTCCTCAAAGATACCGTTGTAGGCGAGCCGAACGCGTTTGCCGCCGTCGAGGGGCAGGTCGCCCAATATGGTTGCGAAAAGTTCGTCCGTGACGCGGTAGGTTTGGCCGGCCTTGGCGCGCTTGGCGGGGCGGACCAGGCATTCCCATTCGTCGCTGGTATGCTGAGATTGTGGGTCAAGCCCGCAATGACGTGGGGTGTCGCCGTGAGATTGCGGATCAAGCCCGCAATGACGTGGGGTGTCGCAATGACGTGGGGTGTCGCAATGGCGGGGGGTGTTGCAATGGCGGGGGGTGTCGCCCGCAATGCGGGAGAGCAGCAGGATCTCCAAGTGGCCGCCGGTGTCCTCACGCGTGGCGTGCAAGCGGGCGGGGATCACCTTTGTGGTATTGCGCACCAGCACGTCGCCCGGGCGCAGCAAATCCACGATGTCCGAAAAGACGCCGTCCCGAATTTCCTTGGTGGCCCTGTTGTATGACAGCAGCCGTGACGCGCTGCGCCTTTCGGCGGGAGTCTGCGCAATCAGTTCGGGCGGCAGGTGATAGAAAAAGTCGCTGGTTTTCATGAGGGACAGTATAATAGAAATTGCGGGCTATGACAAGGTTGTGATATAATTCGTAAAAAGAATTACGCATTGCGCATTACGCATTACGAATTAGAGGAGGCTTCCGACATGAAATCCTATCGCAAAGAACTGACCGTCACCACCAAGACGCGGCGGGCGTATGTGAACATCACGCGCGAGGTGGAGGCGGCGCTGCGCGAAAGCGGCGTGCACGAGGGGCTGTGCTTGGTCAACGCCATGCACATCACGGCCAGCGTGTTCATCAACGACAATGAGAGCGGCCTGCACCGCGATTTTGAGCGTTGGCTGGAAAAGCTCGCGCCGGAAAAGCCCTACAGCCAGTATGACCACAACGGCTATGAGGACAACGCGGACGCGCATTTGAAACGCTCCGTTATGGGACGGGAGGTCGTGGTGGCGGTCACAAACGGGCGGCTGGACTTCGGGCCCTGGGAGCAGATTTTTTACGGCGAGTTTGACGGTATGCGGGCGAAGAGGTTGTTGATTAAGATTATTGGGGAATAGGCGCTCACGCGGGTGGGGACGGATTAACCGCGAATGACGCGAATGGCGCGAATATCGCTCACGCGGGGGAAATTACTGGCGTAATTTCAGACTCCAGATTCCAGATGCCAGATTCCAGAATCGCTCACGCGGGAGATTTTGTAAAAAAATTGAAATTAGAAATAAGGATTTGTATTGTTCATGCGTCTTATGGGTGAGTATGCTTTTTCAATAGACCTGTCCAACCGTCATTGCGGCTCGGGGGCCGCAATGGGGCCCACTGATTAAATCGTGAGGTGGAATAGTCGGCCTGCCAAAAGCTCCTATGTTGGGCAATGTCATCAACTTAAGGAAAAGAGAGCAGGCTGTAATATTTACAGTCTGTTTTCTTGTGCTGAGAGGGGTGAAACCGTACGATAAAAGAAAAGGGGTGACGGG